>NZ_JAYXIH010000019.1:0-88733 GCF_036016755.1 Aurantimonas sp. A3-2-R12
GATGTCTTTCACCACCCGCTCGGCAGGAGCCTTCGCAGGCAATTTCGGCTTGGAGGATTTGGGTCTCATCTTCGTTCCTTCGTCACTACGACGAGACCCAAATCCTCCTCAAATCACAACCTCAATTCTGGGCCATAGGCCCTGACGGCGGACATATCATTATGCAAGGCGCCGGCGCGCGCACGCGATGCCATGTCGAACGAGGTGTATAAATCGTCCACGCCCAATGCTGCTATGGTCGTTACGAGAACGGCAAGCGCGCAAGAGACCCATTCCAAGGCGCGGAGTCGGAGCCGAAGTGTCACATAGATCGCAGCTCCGATAGGCAATACATGCAGGGCCATTGCGAGAACCGGCGACCTGACGGTGCCGGCGGCAAATATGATGCCCAGCGTAACGACAACTCCTCCCGAAATGCTCCGGAAAAGGCGGCCCGTAGTATAGATAAGAAGCGGTATCGAAACGAATATCCAAGCCAAAATGAGATCGGAACGAGTGGGGCCCGCAGCCTGAAAAAATCCACCGACTACCAATATTCCGATGACGGAGAATAGGAAAATCGCGCAGACCAGATCGAAACCCGCACTGTCGAGTTCAGTGCTTTCCACCAATTGTTGACCGGGGACTGGTCGCTGCGGGCGGGACGGCAGGCGCGCCTCAGGATGTGGCATGCACCGCCTCCACGATCGTATCCACAACTTCGTCTTGTTGTTCGCGCGTAATCCCGATCCACAGCGGTAAACGGAGGAGCCGTTCCGCCGAGGACTCGGTGACCGTCATTGAACCATGCACGCGGCCCAGCCTCTGTCCAGCAGGGGAGTTATGAAGCGGTACGTAATGGAACACAGCGCCTATCGCCCGTTCTCTCAGGAATTCGAGGACGCGGCCGCGGGACAGGCCGTCGCTGAGCAGCACGTAGTACATGTGAGCGTTATGCTCACATCCGGTGGGTATGATCGGCCTGCGAAGCAAGCCTTGCTTGTCGGCTCCCTCCAGCGCGGTATGGTAACGAGCCCAACTCGCCAGTCGGGTTTCGGTTATCTCACTTGCTTTCTCAAGCTGCGCCCATAGAAAAGCGGCCACAAGTTCGCTCGGCAGAAATGAAGAACCCGGCTCCTGCCAAGTATACTTGTCGACTTCGCCCCGAAAAAATCGACTCCGATCCGTCCCTTTCTCGCGGATGATCTCTGCCCGTTGCTGGAAGGCGGGATCGTTTACCAGAAGCGCGCCGCCTTCGCCGCTGATCACGTTTTTCGTCTCGTGGAAGCTGTAGGCCCCGAGGCATCCGAGACTTCCCAGCGCCAGGCCGTGATACTTCGACATGACGCCCTGGGCGGCGTCCTCGACGATCGCGACGCCGTGCCGACGTCCGATCTCAACGATCTTGTTCATTTCACACGCGACGCCCGCATAGTGAACCGGAACTATCGCTCGTGTGCGCGACGTAATAGCATCTTCGATCAAATTTTCGTCGAGGTTCAACGTATCTTGGCGGATGTCAACGAACACCGGAACGGCACCACGTAAGACGAACGCGTTCGCCGTGGATACGAAGGTGAATGACGGCATGATGACTTCATCGCCGGGCTGGATTTCGAGAAGCAAGGCCGCCATCTCGAGCGCCGCCGTGCACGAATGGGTCAACCTCACCATTCCCGATCCCGACAGCGCCTCAAGCCAGGCATGGCAGTTTCGGGTGAATGGACCATCCCCAGCGAGATGGCCATGGTCGTGAGCTTCGGAGATGTAGTGGATTTCGCGGCCTGTCAGGTAAGGCCAATTGAACGGGATGCCACGTCGCTTTTGAATCATGTACGCTTCATTCTTTACTGGCGACCAATGTCAGGAGGAGAGGCGGTGGCCCTCACCCACAGGCAGCAAAAATATGCGACCTAGGCCGCTGCCCCGTAGGCCACTTTCCTAAACCGATCAATCTCGTTGGAAAAGGCCAGAGGACAGAGCAACTTGCGATCAGTGTGCAAATCCGGGCGGAAATCGCCGGGGATGCCGAACGTCACTGTTGCTTGACGTATCGCACGCTTCATCTTCCGCTCGAACTTTCGAAAGACGAATTCGGGCCACCCATCGTTGGCGTGGGCAGAAGCGAGTAGCCTGCCAGTCCAGTCGGGCGGGTCGATTTTTTTGCGGCGCGGAAGAAATTCGGCCGTTGCGGTTCATGTTGCGGGCCGCTGCCTATATGGTCTCGGATCAGAAGTACCGCGAAAGGTCGTTTTCGAGACCGCGGTGCAGGGCGTGATGGTTCGGAGGCAAAATGTGCGGCATATGCGGTGAAATCCGGTTCGACGGGCAAAAGGCCTCGGCCGAGCGGCTTCAGCGCATGGGCGATTGCCTGGCTCCACGCGGTCCGGACGGCTCCGGCCAAGTGATGCGCGGCCGGGTCGGCCTCGGCCACCGGCGACTGAAAATCATCGACCTTTCCGAAAAGGCCGAGCAGCCGATGGTCGACCCCGAACTCGGGCTCACCATCGCCTTCAACGGCTGCATCTACAACTATCCGGAGCTCCGCAAGGAGCTCGAAGGCAAGGGCTATCGCTTCTTCTCGCATGGCGACACGGAGGTCATCCTCAAGGCCTATCACGCCTGGGGGCGCGATTGCGTCAAGCGCTTTCACGGCATGTTCGCCTTCGCCATCCACGAGCGCGACTCTGGCCGGGTGCTGCTTGCTCGCGACCGCTTCGGCATCAAGCCGCTCTACCTGTCGCAGAACGCCGGGCGCCTCTATTTCGCCTCCTCGTTACCGGCGATTCTCAAGACCGGCGACGTCGATACCGCGATCGACCGCGAGGCGCTGCACCACTACATGACGTTCCACGCCGTGGTGCCGCCGCCGCTGACTATTCTCAAGGGCGTGCGCAAGCTCCCCCCCGCGACAACCCGGCTGATCGAGGCGGACGGCAGCTTCGACGACGACATGTTCTGGGCGCCCGAATTCGGACCACGCCCCGGCGACGACAAGCTGTCTTCCGACGACTGGCGCGACATGGTGCTGGAATCGCTC
The DNA here is from genome assembly GCF_036016755.1 of Aurantimonas sp. A3-2-R12. Taxonomy (NCBI): domain Bacteria; kingdom Pseudomonadati; phylum Pseudomonadota; class Alphaproteobacteria; order Hyphomicrobiales; family Aurantimonadaceae; genus Aurantimonas; species Aurantimonas sp. A3-2-R12. The sequence goes on from NZ_JAYXIH010000019.1 coordinate 3,020, forward strand.
AAGACCGCGGTCGCCCGCCGCATGGTCGCCGACGTTCCGGTCGGGGTGCTTTTATCGGGCGGCGTCGATTCCTCGCTGATCGTCGGGCTTCTGGCCGAGGCCGGGCAGAAGGACCTCAACACCTTCTCGATCGGTTTCGAGGATGCCAATGGCGAGGTCGGCAACGAATTCGAGTTCTCCGACCTGATCGCCAATCACTACGGCACCGAGCACCACAAGATCTTCGTGCCCGGCTCGGAACTGATGGAGCATCTACCCGGCACCATCGCGGCGATGTCGGAGCCGATGGTCTCTTACGACAATGTCGGCTTCTACCTCTTGTCGCGCGAGGTCTCCAAGCACATCAAGGTGGTCCAGTCCGGCCAGGGCGCCGACGAAATCTTCGGCGGCTATCACTGGTATCCGCCGATGGTCGGCGCCAATGATTCGCTCGCCGCCTACAGCCATGCCTTCTTCGACCGCTCGCATGAGCGGCTGCTGAGCCACATTTCGCCGGAATGGCACACCGAAACCGACGTCAGCCGCGAATTCGTCGAGCGGCATTTCGCCATCCCGGGCGCGGAAAATCCCGTCGACAAGGCCCTGAGGATCGATGCCCACGTCATGCTGGTGGACGATCCCGTCAAGCGGGTCGACAACATGACCATGGCCTGGGGATTGGAAGCGCGGGTGCCCTTCCTCGACCACGAACTGGTGGAACTCGCGGCGCGCGTGCCGGCGGCCGAGAAGCTGAAGCAGGACGGCAAGGGTGTCCTCAAGGAAGTCGCGCGTCAGATCGTCCCGTCGGCGGTGATCGACCGCAAGAAGGGTTATTTCCCGGTTCCGCAGCTCAAATACATCTCCGGCCCCTATCTCGACATGGTGCGTGATACGCTGACCTCCGAAAGCGCCAAATCGCGCGGCTTGTTCCGCGGCGACTATCTCGAAACGCTGTTCGCCGATCCGGCCGCCCACATCACGCCGCTGCGCGGCTCGGAACTCTGGCAGGTCGCGCTTCTCGAATTGTGGCTCCAGCAGCAAGGGATCTAGCGCCGCTATGGCAGATCACCGGCCCAGGACCCAGCCCAATATCGACCACCGGCTGAAGCGGATGCGCACCGACGGCATCAAGGCGCCGATCGGCCGGCACGATCCGAATATGCCGGCGGCCGAGAAAAACGCCTATCTCGATTGCGGATGGGGACGGCTGGTCTTCGCCCAGACCTTCGAAGACCCGACGGAACTCGTGCGCAGCCTGCGCGAGGAAGGCCCCGATCGCCGCGATATCGCGTTCTACGCGCGCGACCCGCATGTGCTCTTGAGCCACGCGCCGCAGGAGCTGTTCCTCGACCCCTCGCACACCTACCGCCTCGATCTTTCGACCTATCGCAGCGATCCGCGCCGGCCGCGCGGCTACTTCATCCGCCGCCTGTCCTCCGAGCAGGACGCGACCGAGGTCAACCGCATCTACCAGAGCCGCGGCATGGTGCAGGTGCATCCGTCCTTCTTCTGGTCCAACCGCGACAACCGGGCGTTGACCTATTTCGTCGCCGAGGACGAAACCACCGGCGCAATTCTTGGCACGGTCACCGGCGTCCACAATCGCCGCGCCTTTGCCGATCCGGAGAACGGTTCCTCGCTCTGGTGCCTTGCGGTCGACCCCCAGGCCACGCATCCGGGCATCGGCGAGGCTCTTGTGCGCCGGCTGGCCGAGCATTTCCAGGCGCGTGGCTGCGCCTTCATGGATCTGTCGGTCATGCACGACAACGAACTGGCGATCGGGCTCTATGACAAGCTCGGCTTCTACCGGGTCCCGTATTTCGCCGTGAAGCGCAAGAACGAGATCAACGAGAAGCTGTTCACCGGCTCGGGCGCCGATTACGACAGCCTGAACCCTTACGCGCGTATCATCGTCGACGAGGCGCGGCGGCGGGGCATCCATACCGAGGTGACCGATGCGGCCGGTGGCTTCTTTCGTCTGACTCAGGGCGGCCGCACGATCCATTGCCGCGAAAGCCTGTCGGAACTGACCTCAGCCGTAGCGATGTCGATCTGCGACGAGAAGTCGGTGACCCGCCGCATGGTCGAGGCCGCCGGCGTCGCGGTCTCCGATCAGATCGATGCCGATATCGACGACGAGGCCCTTGCCGCGTTCATCGCCGAGCATGGCCAGATCGTCGTCAAGCCGGCGCGGGGCGAACAGGGACGTGGCATTGCCGTCGGCATCGAAACCGTCGAGGACGCCAAGCGCGCGATTGCCGCGGCGCGCGAGCAATCGGACCGGGTGCTGCTGGAATCCTGCTTCGCAGGCGATGATCTCAGGCTGATCGTCATCGACTATCGCCTGGTCGCCGCCGCCCTGCGCAAGCCGCCGCAGATCACCGGCGACGGCCGCTCCAGCGTGCGCGAACTGATCGAACATCTGTCCCGGCGGCGCGCGGCGGCGACCGCCGGCGAAAGCCGGGTGCCGCTCGACGCGGAGACCGAGCGCTGCGTCAGGAATGCCGGCCACGCCCTGGACGACATTCCGGCGAAGGGCGAGCGGATCACCGTTCGCAAGACCGCGAATCTTCATACCGGCGGCACCATTCACGACGTGACCGGCGAGGTGCATCCGGTTCTCGTCGATGCGGCCGTCGCCGCTGCCCGGGCGATCGAAATCCCGGTGACGGGGATCGACCTGATGGTCAAGGCGCCGCACTTGCCGGACTACGTCTTCATCGAGGCGAACGAACGGCCGGGGCTCGCCAATCACGAGCCGCAACCGACGGCGGAGCGGTTCATCGACCTCTTGTTTCCCCTGTCGATTCCGTTTTCAGTGCGCGCCGCCAGGTCTCACAAACGTAAATCCAGGAAGGACGACTAAGTGCCAAGGCTTGCCATCGATGCGCAGTATCTGACGGACCAGCTGAAGGCGCTTCTGGATATCCCCAGCCCCACCGGCTACACGGATACCGTCGTTCGCCATGTCGCCAAGGAACTGGAGCGACTCGGGCTGACCGTCGAACTGACCCGGCGCGGCGCGATTTCCGCGCTCCGGCAAGGCTCGCGCCGGGCCTCGGCGCGGGCGATCGTCAGCCATCTCGATACGCTGGGTGCCCAGGTCAAACGCCTGAAGGAGAACGGCCGCCTCGAACTCGTGCCGATCGGCCACTGGTCGGCACGCTTTGCCGAGGGCGCGCGCGCGACGCTGTTCACCGAATCCGGCACCTATCGCGGCACGATCCTGCCGCTGAAGGCCTCCGGCCATACCTACAACGACGAGATCGACACCATGCCGGTCGGTTGGGACTTCGTGGAGTTGCGGGTCGACGCGCTCGGCCGCGACGCGCGCGAGTTGCAGGCGCTCGGCATCGAGATCGGCGATACCGTTGCGATCGACCCGCAGCCGGAATTTCTCGACAACGGCTTCATCGTCTCGCGTCACCTCGACAACAAGGCGGGCGTCGCGGTCATGCTCGCCGCGATCGAGGCGATGGAGCGCGCCGAGGCATCGACGCCCGTCGACATGCACTGGCTGTTCACCATCGCCGAGGAGGTTGGCGTCGGCGCCGCCTCTATCCTGACGCCCGACGTCGCCTCGATGATCGCGGTCGACAACGGCACGTCGGCGCCAGGCCAGAATTCCTCCGAATTCGGCGTCACCATTGCCATGGCCGACCAGACCGGCCCGTTCGACTATCACCTGACCAAGAAACTCGTCCGGCTCTGCCAGGAAGAGGATATCCGCTACCAGAAGGATATCTTCCGCTTCTATCGTTCCGACTCCGCCTCCGCGATCGAGGCAGGGCACGACGTGCGCACTGCGCTGATCACCTTTGGCGTCGACGCCTCGCATGGCTATGAACGCATCCACATGCATGCGCTGCGCTCGCTCGCCGAACTCGTCACCGCCTACGCCACCTCGCCGGTCGAGATCGAGCGGGATCGCAACCAGCATGCAGGTATCCAGGGATTCACCCGGCAGCCGGCGGTCGAGGCGGAGCAGGCGCTCGCGGAGGATTCCGACCTCGCCGAGTAACGCCATGCCGTCCCGCCGGATCCAACGGGCGTCGAACCTCTCGCTGTTCATAAGATCGCGCGACCGCGATAATATCGAATACCGGGGTCCGGTGTGGCACCGCGTCGTCGACAACAGGGGATGACAGGCATGACGTCCGAAAAAATCCTGACGCTGGCCGAGGCGTGGTGGCGCGATATCGAGGCGACCGCCGCGGCCTATCCCTCCATCGCGATCATGGGTCTGATCCTCGCCCTCCTGTCGCTGCTCCTGTCGCGAAGCCTGTTTGTTTTCATCGCCGCTGCGTTCCTCGCCGTTGCCGCCGTGCTTGTCACGGAGCCGGTCGCGGACCCGCTCAAGCGCGAGGTCCTGATCGGCGGATTCTTCCTGGCGATCGTCCTCGTCTCCGTCGTAGTCATGATGCTGCGGCTGCGCCTGCGTCAGGCACGCATCGATCTGCGCCGCACGGCAGCGGAAGCGAGCGAATGGCAAGCCCTCTATCAGGATGAGGTGCGCTGGCGGCAGGCCGGCGGCGATGTACGGGACCGGCTGCCGCCGGGCGGCTGAGGTCAACCGAGGCGCCGAGACCCGCTGCCGTCGTCAGACCCCATTTTTGACGGAGGCCTCGGCGCGATCGATCGGATCCGCTGCATCGCGCGTCGCCGCGTCGGACTCCACCAGGGTCGTCGCCACCTTCGAGGACGCCTTGAGCGTGCGGTGAACCGGGCATTTGTCGGCGATTTCCAGGACCTTGGCTTCAAGCCCATCAGGCACACCGCCCTCGATGTGGATGCGGCGGGTGAACCAATCGATCTTGCCGTCGCGCGCCCGCTCGTCCTCGGCGCAGGACTCACAGTCCTTGAAGTGCACCTTTTGATGCGCGACATCGACCGTGATCCGGCCGAGATCGAGCTTCTTGCGATCGGCGTACATGCGCAGCGTCATCGAGGTGCAGCTGGCCAGCGCCGCCGACAGGAAGTCGTAGGGCGAGGGTCCGCTGTCGAGGCCGCCGACGCTTTCCGGCTCGTCGGCCGTAAGCCGGTGACGCCCCGCATGCACCGCGTTCTGGAACGTGCCGCCGAGGGTCTCGCGCACGCCGACATGCTCGATCGCGGTCTCGCCCTGGGGCTTTTCCTGCCCGATGTAACGGGTCGCCCAGCCGGCGACGACCTCGGCCGCGAACTCGGCGTCGGCGCGCTTGGTCAACAGGTGATCGGCGCCGTCCAGCGACACGAAGCTCTTGGGGTGGCGCGCCGCGGTGAAAATCGCACTGGCATTGTCGATGCCGACGAACTCGTCGACCGGCGAATGCATCACCATCAGCGCCTTGCGCATCGTCGCGATGCGATCCGTCAAGCGGGTGCCTCGGATGTCTTCCAGGAACTGCCGGCGGATGGTGAAGGGACGGCCAGCCAGTTTCACGGCGACCGCGCCCTCCGCCTCGATGTCATCAACATGGGCCGCGAACTGCTTTTCGACGTGGCTGGCTTCGGCGGGCGCCGCGATGGTGACCACCGCCTTGACCTCGGGAATGTCGCGGGCAACGGCAAGAACGGCGGCGCCTCCCAGCGAATGGCCGATCAGGATTTTCGGCGCCGCGAAATTGGTTCGAAGATAGTCGGCGGCGCTTTTCAGATCGGCGACGTTGGAGGAAAAGTTCGTCGAGGCGAATTCGCCCTCGCTGGAGCCAAGGCCGGTGAAATCGAAGCGCAACACGGCGATGCCCTGCCCGGCGAGGCAATTGGCGATGGTCCGCGCCGCCTGAAGGTCCTTGGAACAGGTGAAGCAGTGGGCAAAGAGCGCATAAGCCCGCACCGGGCCCAGCGGCATGTCGAGCCGAGCCGATAGGGCGTCGCCGGAATGGCCTTGGAAGTCGACGCGCAGGATCGAATCGCTCATGCCGCTGAGACTCCGATGTTCTGTTACGATGAGCTGGACGATAGCCGCTTTCGGCGCGCCCCGGCAGTTCCCGACGATCAAATGATTTGGAAGGCTAGTTTTCGCATGGGCCCTCCCGCGCAGCGAACACGATCAGATGCGCGTAACCACCGATCATCCCGCCTCCTCTATCAACGGCCGGCCGATGCACCTACATGGCTTCGGTCCGCACGAATATCTCCGATTGGAAGCCACAATGGTCCAGCCCGACGATCTCTCCCAGCTCGGCCGCGACGCCCGCCCGGCGGCCTCGCCCGACGAAGCGGTTCTCGAAACCGTGCCCTATCGGCGCGGCGAGGGCGCGCCGACCATTGTCCGGTTCACCTGTCCGGAATTCACCTCGCTCTGTCCGGTGACCGGGCAACCGGACTTCGCCCATCTGGTGATCGACTACGCGCCGGACGAACGGCTGGTGGAATCGAAATCGCTGAAGCTGTTCCTCACCAGCTTCCGCAACCACGGCGCCTTTCACGAAGACTGCACCGTCGCCGTCGCGCGGCGCATCGTCGAGGCGACGAAGCCGCTCTGGCTCAGGATCGGGGGCTACTGGTATCCGCGTGGCGGCATCCCGATCGACGTGTTCTGGCAGACCGGCCCGGCCCCCGAAGGCGTCTTCCTCCCCGACCAGGGCGTGCCGCCTTATCGCGGCCGCGGCTGACGCCCCGCCCCTCGCCATTGAACGGCGCGCCGCTTCGGCTTAGGACGCTTCAACGGATTGATTGGGGGCAAACATGGAACTGGACAGCATCGAGGACGCGATCGCCGCGATCGCGGCGGGGGAACCGGTCGTCGTCGTCGATGACACCGATCGGGAGAACGAAGGCGATTTGATCATGGCCGCATCGAAGGCGACGGCCGAGCGGATGGCCTTCATGATCCGCCACACCAGCGGAATCATCTGCGTGCCGATGACCGCGGAACGGGCCGACAAGCTGAATCTGCCGCCGATGGTCGCCAACAATCTCGATCCGATGCGTACCGCCTTCACCGTTTCGGTCGACTACAAGGTCGGCATGACGACGGGCATCTCGGCCGAGGAGCGGACCAACACCGTCCGCGCGCTGGCCAACGACAATTGTGCCGGCACCGACTTTCTGAGGCCCGGCCACATCTTCCCGCTGATCGCGCGGGACGGCGGCGTCTTGACCCGCTCCGGCCATACCGAAGCCGGTACCGATCTCGCCAAGCTTGCCGGGCTGGAGCCAGCCGGCGTGCTCGCCGAGGTCGTCAATGACGACGGCACCGTCAAGCGCCTGCCCGAACTCATCCCCTTCGCGCGCGAGCACGGCCTGAAGATCATCTCGATCGAGGATCTCATCTCCTATCGCATCCGCCGGGAATCCTTCGTGACCTGCGTCAAGGAGGAGGCGATGACCGTCGGCGGCATGGCCGCCCAGGTGCGGATTTACGAAACCCCGTTCGACCAGATGCAGCATGTCGTCGCCGTCTTTGGCGACGTGCGCGACGGCGAAAAGGTGCCGACCCGCATCCATCGCGAGCAGCCGGTGCTCGACCTGTTCGGCCGCACCCGCGAGGCGAAGACCTGGGTGGAGGTCGCCGTCGACCAGCTGAAAAGCCACGGGCGCGGAGTTTTAATGCTGCTCCGGACGCCGAATGTCGACGATTTCGAAGCCGGCGACGCTGTAGCGGATCACGCCGATGGCGAACGCCACGGCAGCGCGTTGAAACGCCAGCAGCGCTGGCGCGAGATCGGCGTCGGCGCCCAGATCCTGCGCGACCTCCACATCCGGTCGATCTCCGTGCTGGCGACGCATGAACGCGCCTATGTCGGCCTCACCGGCTTCGGCATCGAGGTCGCCGGCACCATCCTGGTCGAGGACTGACCGGCGCTGCCGAGGGGCGGCGAGCCGCGCCCGCGTAGGATAGCGCCGGGCGGCCATTCGCGTTCGGCAAGGGTCTCGGAGACCGCGGGTTGCGAGATATGCGGCACCAGTGTCACATAGTCGTTCCAGGTTTGATGAGGGCGGCATGGGCGGGCAGCGGGACGATGGCAAAGGCGGGACCGATCGCGAATACCCCGACCTGACCACCGAAGGCCCAACGCTGCTGGTCGCCGACGCGGCGGCCTGGCGCCCCCATCCCGTCAGCAAGGAACTCGAGGTGCATTCGATCCATCCCGGCGCGACGCGCGTGGCGATCGCCGCCAGCTGCGGCTGGGACGTGCGCTACGCCGAGAATGTCGAGGAAACCCCACCACCGACTGACACGGAGCTTCCCACGTTGCGGGCGCTTAAGGCGCGGACCGCCGACGCCCCCCGGCGGAGTGCCGCGTGAGACGGATGGAGCGCACCCGCGTCGCCATTATTGGCGGCGGACCGGCCGGGCTTCTGCTGGCGCTCATCCTTCACCGCGCCGGGATCGACAGCGTCGTCATCGAGCGCAGAAGCCGCGATTACGTCTTGTCGCGCATCCGCGCGGGCGTTCTGGAAAAGGGCACGACGGATATTCTGAGGACCGCCGGCGTCGGCGCGCGCCTTGACCGGGAGGGGCTCGTGCATGACGGGCTCGACATCGCCTGGCGCGGCGAAGTCCTGCATATCGGCCTGCGCGAGCTGACCGGTAAGACCGTCACCGTCTACGGCCAGACCGAGGTTACCCACGATCTTTACGACGCGCTCGACGAAGCCGGCGTACCGGTTATCCACGAGGCCGAGGACATCCATCTGTGGGACATCACGACCGACACGCCGTTCGTGACCTTCCATACGCAGGACGGCGAGCACAGCCTCGAATGCGATTACGTCGCCGGTTGCGACGGCTTCCACGGCGTCTGCCGCCAGACCATTCCGGCCGATCTGCTGCGGACCTTCGAACGGGTCTATCCGTTCGGCTGGCTCGGTATCCTCACCCGGACGCCGCCAATCCAGGACGAGCTGATCTACGCCCATCACGCGCGCGGCTTTGCGCTCTGCTCGCTCAGAAGTCCGCAATTGTCGCGCTACTACCTCCAGTGCGACGCCGCCGACGACGTCGCCAACTGGCCGGACGAGCGCTTCTTCGACGAGCTCGAGGCGCGACTGCCGCCTCGGGTCGCCGCCCATCTCAAGCGCGGTCCCTCGATCGAGAAATCGATCGCGCCGCTCAGATCCTTCGTCGCCGAGCCGATGTGCCACGGCCGGCTGTTCCTGGCCGGGGACGCGGCGCATATCGTGCCGCCGACCGGGGCCAAGGGGCTGAACCTCGCCGTCTCCGACGTCCATTACCTGTCGCGGGCGCTGATCGCCCATTACCGCGACAAGGACGACCACCTACTGGAAACCTATTCCGAGACGGCGCTCGCCCGGGTCTGGAAGGCCGAACGCTTTTCCTGGTGGTTCACCTCGATGATCCACATGTTCGAGGCGGATGGCGCCTTCTCCCAGCGCATCCAGGAAGCCGAATTCGACTATCTCGCCTCCTCGCAAGCGGCCCAGACGGCACTGGCGGAGAATTATGTCGGGCTGGCGTATTGAGGACCGCTGCACACGTCTATTTTCTAACGGGTTCAGAAAAGGTCACTGTGATTTTGTCCAAGATTGAAAATAGTATTTCCACCGAGTACCCTACAAGAAAGCTCAGCGCGATCGGCTCCAGGCTCCATTCCGGAATTTCATTGCGATAGACCCATCCTATCGCAACTCCGGCAATCGCACCGACACAAAGCCTTAATATAAGAAGCGGCATCGATACATTAGATATTGAATAATTATAGACACCTAACGATGTTCTCCTCAATATATATACGCATGACCCCAATACAGCAGCTATTATTGGTATTATATATCCACCCATTCTCTCTTGATCAACCTTTGCGATCCATATTATTCTATCTGCGACCTCCGTCTCTCCGCCTATTACTTCATTACGCAATCTGTTTACCGCAGCCTCTTCAATTTCACTAATATCTTCATTCTTTTTTTTCCCCAAACGCTGCCTAAGATAGGGCTCTATTACCGGGTCTACTTGTCCATCATACCGGCTGTAAAGCCAGTTCATTATACGCTGATAGTCTTCTTTTATCGCTATTTTCGTTAACTCAATTTTTTTACTTGCTGTCTTAACATCGCTTCCGGACAAGCGAGTTTGTTCTAAACTATTATTATCGAGCGCAATTCTCTCTCTTCTAAGCGAATCTTCCCTTTGCATCGCGGTATTCAGCGCGCTGGCGTCTTGCACGTAGTATATCAATGTAAAGAAAAATATCAATGTAATCGATGAAACAAATACAATAAATATCCTAACGTCTCTGAATATCCACGTCGCCAGGTAGTAACTACCCGACTTACTTTCATCTACGAGTGGCGCAAGAATTTTTAGACTTTCGATTCGTATTGGCTTCGCCATCTCCGCAAGTTCGGAAAACTCTCTCCAAAACATCGCTTCATCGAAAGAAGCGATATCCTCCTTCTGTAAATCAAAACCTTTAAATATTATTGACTGCGTCTCTGCTCCAACTCTATGACCTGATCTAGCTAGATGCTCAATTAGAAGATACGCATCTCTCGCGTTTCTACGTATTATTTGTGATTTATCTCTTTCCATATCATTTTCCGTCTATCACTTAACGAAAACGACATATCCTGGCGTGCCGCCACCTTCTATAGTACACGGGACCGTGGAGTGGCAGAGGACGTCGTCGCGCGTCAGAGCTTCTATTTGTATCTTGATATAGTACCGCCCAGGATCGCTCATTCCATTTTCTTTTTTTGCATAAGTACGCCAGTCAAAATATTTCGGCTCGTTGATTTCCTCACTTTCCTTGCGGAACTCTACCTGTAGCTTATCCAAATCGATACCGCTTTTTAAAGGAAAAGTCTCTATTTCTGAAACCCCCATTATGTCACTTTTATATATAGATACAAATATTTTTGCTTCTTTTATACCATTGTTTTGCCATTTAGTCACCAGCTCATTGCTTCCTTGAAGGCGGAACCATATATATACCGGGCTGTCTACATCGATATATTGATACGAAAATCTATAATTATCTCCTCCTTTTGGGCATCTTTCCCTCGGTTCTTCCTCGGAAATATTTATTTCTGTTACCGTTATTTGATATCTATCTCGGTCTGTTTCGTCTGTACTGAAGTATTTCTGCTGTGGGCAGCTTGGCTCAGATGCCCCATCAGCGGTAGCCATCAGAACGACCGCCCATGCCGCTACTGATTGGATAGGGAACCGCCTCTTCGCCAGACACTTTCGTAGGCGCTGCATTTTCCGAACTCCTATCCACCATGGGTGCGTACTAAACTCCTACTTCTTCCTCTTGGTCAAGATAGGGACCAGAACCCGGCCTTGTAAGGTTGGGAGATTTTCTGGTCTATACTCCTAGGCTGTTCCTGCTCAATTATATCGCGTGCCGCGCACCATGGAACTTGAATTCGCATGTTGAACCTCACCACTTCGGCGCTGGAGGAGTGCGCAAAATTTCATCTCGCCATGACGACCGATCACAATGTATGCAGGTATGAAGTGAACCACGAGGACGACTACATGGACGAGCGCCCGTTCATCCGCGACGACGACCGATCCGACGATGGGATCGGCAAGCGCGAGCCTTTGCGCCCGGGGCGGATGGGGGAACTCGCCAGCCTGCCGGTGTTCTTCGACCTCGGCACCAAGCGTGTCGTCATGGCCGGCGGCTCGGCGGGCGCAGCCTGGAAGGCGGAGCTGCTGGCCTCGGCCGGGGCGCAGGTCGACCTCTATGCGCCGGCCGACGACCTCGACGCGGAGATGGCCGAGCTTCTTGCGGTGCCGCCGGTTTCGGGCCGCATCCTTCATCACGATCGGCCGTGGTCGGCCGACATCTTCGCCGGTGCGGCGATCGCCGTCGCCGACGTCGCGACCGAGGCCGAGGCACAGGCCTTCTATTGCGCGGCCAAGGCCGCGGGCGTTCCGGTCAATGTCGTCGACAAGCCGGCCTTCTGCGATTTCCGCTTCGGCTCGATCGTCAACCGTTCGCCGGTCGTCATCGGCATTGCCACCGACGGCGCCGCGCCGATCCTCGGCCAGGCGATCCGCCGGCGCATCGAGACGCTGCTGCCACCGGCACTCGCGGGCTGGGCGGCGCTCGCCTCGAAAATCCGCGCGGATGTGATGGACCGGCTGGCGCCGGGGCCTCTGCGTCGTGCCTTCTGGGAGCGATTCGCCGACCGCGCCTTTACGACTCGCGCGCCAGACGCCAACGCCGAGAGCGACGCCCAGGACTTCGTCGCCGATCTTGCCCGCTCTCCGCAAGCCGGCGGGCGCGTGACGCTGGTCGGCGCCGGGCCCGGCGAAGCCGAGTTGTTGACGCTGAAGGCCGTGCGCGCCTTGCAGGCAGCCGACGTCATCCTGTTCGACGACCTCGTGTCCGACGACATTCTGGAGCTGGCTCGCCGCGAGGCCAAACGGATGCTGGTCGGCAAGCGCGCCGCCCGCGAGAGCTGCCGCCAGGAAGACATCAACCGGATGATGGTGCAGTTCGCCAAGGCGGGCAAACACGTCGTGCGGCTGAAATCCGGCGATGTCTCGGTGTTCGGCCGGGCCGGCGAGGAACTCGACGAACTGCATCGCGAGAACATCCCGGTCGCGATCGTGCCGGGCATCACCGCGGCCTCGGCGCTGGCCGCGACGTTCGGCGTTTCGCTGACCCACCGCGACCGCGCCCAACAGGTGCGCTTCGTCACCGGGCACTCCAAGCAGGGCGATCTGCCGGAGGATCTCGACTGGCGGGCGCTGGCCGACGATCACGCCACCACGATCTTCTACATGGGCGGCCGGATGGCGCCGAAGATCGCCGCGCGGCTGATCGCCAACGGTCTGCCGGAGACGACGCCGGTGGCGGTCGCGGCGAATCTCTCCCGCGACGACGAAACCAAGGCCGCCGGCACGCTCGCCGATCTCGGCGCGATCGTCGCTCAGATCGGCGTCGACCGGCCGATCCTCATCGGCGTCGGCCGGGTGTTCGCCGAGCACGCGCGCGCCGCCGCGACAGAACACACGGAAGCCGCTGAAGCGATGTCCGGCTGACCGGTCTCGCTCGTCCGCGCTTCACACCCCCGGATCGATCTGCACCGTCGAGCGATCGAGGACTTCGCGCAACGCGAAGGACGAGTTGATCCGCACGACATGCGGAAACGCCGACAGATGGGTCTTGTGGATGCGCTCGTAGTCCTCCAGATCGCGGGCCGCGATCCGCAGGAGATAGTCGTATTCGCCCGACATCAAAAAGCAGACGATCACGTTCGGGCAGCGCTTCGCCGCCGCCTCGAACTCGGCCAATTGGCGCTCGCTCTGGCCGGATAGCCCGATATGCACGAGGACGGTGATCGGATGGCCGAGCGCGCGATTGGACAGCCGGGCATGATAGCTAAGAATTGCGCCGGTCGCCTCCAGCCGGTCGAGCCGGCGGGAACAGGCCGACGGCGACAAGCCGACCCGTTCGGCGAGGGTGTTGTTGGTCAGTCGCCCTTCGCGCTCCAAAGCACGCATAATGGCAAGGTCAAATCGGTCCAAGGCGTCCATGCACGGGATTTTTGCGCCTAACACCAATGTGACGCAAGTTCGTTGTGCAACCTCCCGTCAAACGCCTCAATTTCGAAAGGACATTGCGACCGCTTCCGGCGAAATCTGCGAGATCGCCCAGAGGAGGACCATCATGCGCGTCGGCTGCCCGAAAGAGATCAAGAACCACGAATACCGCGTCGGCCTGACGCCGTCGGCGGCCCGCGAATACGTCGCCCAGGGCCATGAGGTGCTCATCGAGACCGGCGCCGGAGCGGGCATCGACGCCAGCGACGCCGATTACCAGGCTGCGGGCGCGACGATCGCCGCCGATGCCGCTGAAATCTTCAAGGCCGCCGACATGGTGGTGAAGGTCAAGGAGCCGCAGCCGAACGAGTGGGCGCAGCTGCGCGAGGGCCAGATCCTCTACACCTATCTCCACCTCGCGCCGGACCCGAAGCAGACCGAGGGATTGCTCGCTTCGGGCGTGACCGCGATCGCCTACGAGACCGTCACCGACGGGCGCGGCGGCTTGCCGCTGCTGGCGCCGATGTCGGAGGTCGCGGGCCGACTGTCGATCCAGGCCGCGGCCCGGGCTCTCGAAAAGGCCCATGGCGGGCGCGGCGTGTTGCTCGGCGGCGTCCCCGGCGTCGCCCCCGGCAAGATCGTCATCATCGGTGGCGGCGTCGTCGGCAAGGAAGCGGCCAAGATGGCGATCGGCCTCGGCGCCGACGTCACCATCCTCGACCGTTCGATCCAGCGTCTGCGCGACCTCGACGACCTCTTCGCCGGCCGCGTCCATACGCGCTATTCGACCAAGACGGCGATCGAGGAAGAAGTGTTCGCCGCCGACGCCGTGATCGGCGCGGTGCTCATCCCCGGAGCCTCGGCGCCAAAGCTCGTCACCCGCGAGATGCTCTCCGGTATGAAAAAGGGCGCGGTGCTGGTCGATGTCGCCATCGACCAGGGCGGCTGCTTCGAGACCTCGCACGCGACGACTCACGCCGAACCGACCTTCGAGATCGACGGCGTCGTGCATTACTGCGTCGCCAACATGCCGGGCGCCGTGCCGATCACCTCGGCGCACGCGCTCAACAACGCGACGCTGCCCTTCGGCCTGGCGCTGGCCAACCGCAGGCTCGAGGCGTTGTCGGCCGACCCACACCTGATGCACGGGCTCAATGTCCATCGTGGTCAGATCACCAACCGGGCCGTCGCCGAATCGCTCGGCCGGGCGATGATCGACGCCAACCAGGCGCTAGCCGCCTGAGGCAGCGCTAAGCGGTCAGTCGGCCGGTTCGCGCGCCGTCATCTGCCGCTGGCGCTCGCGCAGCGCCGCGGCTTTCTCCCCGGTGAGGCGGTCGATGCAATGCGGGCAGGAGACGCCGTCCTCGTAGGCCGGCGATGCCTGATCGTCGGGCGAGAGGGGTGCCCCGCAGCCGAAACACGCGGCCCAGTCGGTCGCCTCCAGCCCGTGGCCGACGGCGACCCGCCCGTCGAAGACGTAGCAATCGCCCCGCCAGCGGCTGTCGTCTTCCGGCACCTCCTCGAGATATTTCAGGATGCCGCCCCTGAGGTGGAAAACGCTCTCGAACCCCTTCGACAGCATGTAGGCCGAGGCCTTTTCGCAGCGGATGCCGCCCGTGCAGAACATCGCAACCTTTCGATGGGCCTTCGGGTCGAGGCTGGCCGCGACGAAATCCTTGAATTCGGTGAAATTGTCGATGCCGGGGTCGATCGCCCCCTCGAAGCCGCCGACCTTGGTCTCGTAACGGTTGCGGGTGTCGACGACGACCACCTCCGGATCGGCAATCAGCGCGTTCCAGTCCTGCGCTTCGACATAGGTGCCGACTTGCATCGACGGATTGGCCTCGGGCGCGCGCATGGTGATGATCTCGGGCCGGATGCGGATCTTCAGCCGCGCGAAAAGCCAGACATCGGCTTCGGAGAATTTGACCTCGCCGCGCCGGATGCCGCAGCGGCGGTCGAGTTCGTCGATGATCGCGGCGATCGCCGGCTTCGTTCCGGCGATGGTGCCGTTGACACCCTCGGGCGCGATCAGAATCGTACCGCGTGCCTCGCGCTCGGCGCAAAATCGCGCGAGCGCCGACTTGAGCGACGGCAGATCATCGAGCGGGACGAACCGGTAGAAGGCAGCGACGGTGAACGGCATGCCGCCTCATAGCGCCACGAGTCGCGCCTGACAAATGCGCGGTCGCGCCAGCGTTCCTCCAGCGGTGTCGGCCTGTGTCCGGGCGATCGGCGAATTTTCTCCCGCGTTGCGGTGACGGCCGACCGGAAGATGATAAGAGAGGGAAACGAATCCCGCCACCTGCTCGCAACCCTTCGGAGTTCCATCGCCCGTGCTCGACCGTGTCATCGGCGTCGTGCTGATCGTCACCGCCTTTGCCGTCCTCCTGCGCGAATGGACCGGCGACGCGACGGCGTCGATGGTCGGCTCGGCAGGGATCGTGGCATTTCTCGCGCTTGCCGCGCCCCGCGCGCGTCCGTCGCGGCAGGCTTTCGTCGCGGCCGGCCTCGGCCTTGTCGCGGCCGCCGTCATTTTCCGGCCCGACTGGCAAGACATCGCGCTTCGCGGACTCGCCCAGGGATCGTTCATCGCGGCATTCTTCATCGCCCTCGCCTCGCTGCGCAATCCTGCCTCGACCTCGCCGGCGATCGCGCGCTGCGGGCAGTATCTGGCGACGCAGCCGCCGGGCAAGCGCTATCTGGCCCTGACGATCGGCGGCCACCTGTTCGCGCTCATCCTCAATTACGGCGCGATCTCGCTGCTCGGCGGCCTGACGGAAAGCATCGCGAATCGGGAGACCAACGCGCAGATTCGCGAGATCCGCAACCGACGCATGCTTTTGGCCATCCAGCGCGGCTTCGTCGCCACCCTGGCGTGGTCGCCGCTCGCCTTTGCCATGGCGATCACCACCTCGATCATCCCGGGCTCCTCTTGGAGCGGCGCGGCGGGCTTCGCGATTCTCAACGCCGTCCTGGTGACCTTCGTCGGCTGGGCGCTGGATTCGCTCTACAAGCCAAAGCTCTCGCAGCCGCGCCCGGCACGCGCGAAGCCGATCGGCAGCTGGCGCGACCTGAAGCCGCTGCTGGCGCTGTTGCTGCTGCTGTTTTCCGGCGTGGCGGCGCTCGAGCTTTTGACCGGCCTGCGGATGATCGCGGTGGTCATGCTGCTGGTCCCGACGCTGGCCGTCGGCTGGCTGTTCGTCCAGACGCGGGGGCCGGAGGGTACCGCGCGGCGCTGGCTCACCCATCTGCGGAACTTTACGATCGCTGAGGTACCATCCTACCATTCGGAGCTCGTCCTCTTGGTCATGGCAGGGTTCATCGGCACGGTCGGCAGCGCGTTGCTGCAGCCATTGATGGAAAGCCAACCAGCCGGTCTTGCCGCGCTTCCTGGCCCGCTCGTCCTGGTCGCATTGGTCTGGTTCATCCCGCTGCTCGGCCAGATCGGCATGAACCCTCTGCTGTCGGTTTCGCTGCTCGCCCCGTTGCTTCCGTCCGCCGAAGCCCTGGGGGTCTCGCCGAACGCCATCATCGTCGCGCTGACCGCCGGCTGGGCGTTGACCGGCGCGTCGTCGCCCTTCACGGCGACGACCATGCTGGTCGGCCGGCTTGGCCATGCCAGCGCGCTCCATGTGGGCCTGGTGTGGAACCGCGGCTTCAACCTCGTCGCCGGACTGGCGCTTTCGCTGTCGGTGCTCGTTGCGGCGATGCTGTGACTATTCCACTTTGGCCCGGATAGACGGCAAGCGCTTTCCCGCACGCGGCGATTGCACTACTTCAAGCGGCGTCCTGCACGCCGACGCCCAACCCCTCCGGTCGAGACGAACGGCTCCATATTTTCCCGAAAGCTTTCTTGGCGATGGAATTTCTGACGGCAGAATCCCTGACGGCGCTGGCGCAGGTCATCATGATCGATCTGGTGCTCGCCGGCGACAATGCCGTGGTGATCGGTCTCGCCGCGGCCGGCCTGCCAGCCGCGCAACGCGGCAAGGCGATCCTCGTCGGCATCATCGCCGCCACGGTGCTGCGCATCGGCTTCGCCACGGTCACGACGCAGCTGATCGAGATCGTCGGCCTGCTTTTGGCCGGAGGGCTGCTGCTGCTCTGGGTGAGTTGGAAGATGTGGCAGGAGCTGCGGGTGCCGGACCCCGCCGCCGAAGCCGCGCTCTATGGCGACAGCGCAAGCCTGGCACCGCGCAAGTCGCTCAGCCAGGCGATCTGGCAGATCGTCCTCGCCGACGTCTCGATGTCGCTCGACAACGTGCTCGCCGTCGCCGGCGCGGCCCGCGAGCACCTCTGGGTACTTGTGCTCGGCCTGATCCTGTCGATCGCGCTGATGGGCCTCGCCGCGACGCTGATCGCGCGGCTGCTCGGCCGCTATCGCTGGATCGGCTATATCGGCCTGGTGATCATCCTCTATGTCGCGCTGAAGATGATCTACGAAGGCTGGCAGGAGACTGCGCCGTACCTGCTGGGCTGAAGCCGGCGACAGGCGAAAGCGAGGCGACGGTCGGGCGCCCGTGGTGGCGTTAGCGGGTCCTGCGAGGTGAGCCGCCGAGGCCGGAAAACATGGCTAATCCTGAATTAATTTGCCTTTAACGAATCATCCGGTTGAACGGCGCGACTCGATTCGGCGCGGTTTTGTTCGAATGATGTTCTTGTTTCATTCTCAAAACCATGCTTACCTTGAGGCATTCTTGGTCAAGGCGGCCGTCTCACCGCTGTGGGTACAGGCCGCCGGTTCGAGGGGTGACCCCATGGTGTCGCGCGTCAAGACCGTCGCGTTTCAGGGAATCGAGGCCGTCCCGGTCGACGTCCAGGTCATGGTCGCCCCCGGCAAGGTCGGCATCCAGATCGTCGGCCTGCCCGACAAGGCCGTCGCCGAAAGCCGGGAGCGAGTCCAGGCGGCGCTGCACGCCTCGGGCCTGTCGATGCCGCCCAAGAAGGTCACCGTCAACCTCGCGCCGGCCGACCTGCCCAAGGAGGGCAGCCACTACGACCTGCCGATCGCGCTCGGACTGATGGCGGCGCTCGGCGCGATCCCCTCCGACGCGCTCGCCGGCTACGTCGTTCTCGGCGAATTGTCGCTCGATGGCATGCTGACGGCGGTGGCCGGGACGCTGCCGGCGGCGATCGGGGCCAACGCCATCGGTCTCGGGCTGATCTGCCCGGCCGATTGTGGCGCGGAAGCCGCCTGGGCAAGCGGCGACATGGACATCATTGCCGCCCGCAGCCTGATCCAGATCGCCAATCATTTTCGCGGCACCCAGATCGTCGCGCGGCCGGAACCGGCGGTCAGGGCCGCGCCCGCCAACCTGCCGGACCTCTCCGAGATCAAGGGGCAGACGGTCGCCAAACGGGCGCTCGAAATCGCCGCCGCGGGCGGCCACAATCTCCTGATGGTCGGACCGCCCGGCTCCGGCAAGTCGATGCTCGCCCAGCGGCTGCCCTCGATCCTGCCGGCGCTGACCCCCAAGGAACTTCTCGAGGTCTCGATGATCGCCTCGATCGCCGGAGAACTTTCCGGCGGCAAGCTCTCCGACCGGCGCCCGTTCCGCGCGCCGCATCATTCCGCCTCCATGGCCGCGATGGTCGGCGGCGGCTTGCGCGCCCGGCCCGGCGAGGTGTCGCTCGCCCATCGCGGCGTCCTCTTCCTCGACGAGTTTCCCGAATTCTCGCCGGTGGTGCTCGACTCGCTGCGGCAGCCGCTCGAAGCGGGTGAAAGTGTCATCGCGCGAGCCAATCACCGGGTGACCTATCCGGCCAAGATGCAGCTGGTCGCGGCGATGAACCCCTGTCGCTGCGGCATGGCGGGCGAGCCCGGCCGCTCCTGCGCGCGTGGGGCCCGCTGCGCGGCCGATTATCAGGCGCGGATCTCAGGCCCGCTGATGGACCGGATCGATCTGCGCGTCGACGTGCCGGCGGTCACCGCCGCCGACATGATCCGGCCGCAACCGTCCGAGACGTCAGAGGCGGTCAAGGCTCGGGTGGCGGCGGCCCGCGCACTCCAGATCGAGCGTTACGAGGCCGTGGGCCTGTCCGGAGCGACGGTCAACGCCCATTGCTCGGCCGCCCTCATCGAGACGATCGCCGAGCCCGACGCCGAGGGCCTGAAGCTTCTGCGGGACGCCGCCGAGCAGATGAAGTTCTCGGCCCGCGCCTATCACCGCATCCTGAAGGTCGCCCGCACCCTCGCCGATCTCGACCAGAACGAAACCGTCAGGCGCATTCACCTTGCCGAGGCGATCTCCTACCGCGTCGCAGGCGAGCGGCTGGCGGCGGCGGCATGAGCGCGGAAGCGCCATCGCCGGCAGCCGCCGAGGCCGTTGCCCGGCGCAGTCGCGCGTCAGCCGCGCAGCGTGCCGCCGGTGACTTTTTCGACCTGGGCGACGATCCTGGCCGAGACCGCTTCCAAATCTTCGTCGGTCAGCGTTCGGTCGGCCGGATTGAGCGTCACCTCGATGGCGACGGACTTCTTGCCTTCGCCGAGCGCCGCGCCCGAAAAGACGTCGAAGACGCGCACCTCGCCGACCAGCTTCCTGTCGGCGCCCTCGGCGGCGCGCACGAGCTTCAGCGCCTCCACGCCGGCATCGACGACGAAGGCGAAGTCGCGGCGCACCGGCTGGAACGGCGACAGGGTCAGCACCGGCTTGGTGCGGGTGGCCTTGCGCTTGGGCTCGGGGATCGCGTCGAGGAACACCTCGAAGCCGCAGAACGCGCCGGCAGCGTCGATCTGCTTCAAGGTTTTGGGATGAAACTCGCCGAACTCGGCGAGGATCACTTTCGGGCCGAGCTTGATACGGCCGGACCGACCGGGATGAAACCAATCGCTCGCGGGCGCTTCGATCATCAGCCGGTCGACGGGCGCGCCGGCCGCTTCCAGCGCGGCGATGGCGTCAGCCTTGGCCTCAAAGACGAAGACGGCGGGGGCGTTGCCATCCCAGGACCGTCCCGCGCCGCTGTGCACGGCCGTCCCGCGCCGCACGCCGCCGGCGACGCGCATCTGGCCGTCCGGCTCGTCGGAGGCGTAGACCGCCGCCACCTCGAACAGGGCGGTGTCGCCATAGCCCCGGGCAGCGTTGCGGCTTGCGGCCGCGATCAGGCCCGGCAGCAGCGAAGGCCGCATGTCGGACATGTCCGCCGAGATCGGATTTTCCAGCTTCAGCGCCTCAGTGCCGCCGCCGAAAGCCATGGCGTGGTTCTCGGGAATGAAGCTGTAGTTCACGGTCTCGACCATGCCGCGCGCGGCCAGCGCCCGGCGGGCGGCACGGTCGCGGATCTGCGGAACGGTGAGGATGCGGGTGTTGACGGAAGCCGCGGCCGCCAGCGGCTGGGGTTCGATCGTCTCGACGCCGGTGAGGCGCATGATTTCCTCGACCAGGTCGGCCTTGCCGTCGATGTCGGGCCGCCAACTCGGAACCGTCACGCTCGCCGCCGCGTCGTCGCTCGACACACCGAAGCCGAGCCGCTTCAAGATGGCCACCTGCTCGTCCGGCGTGACGGTCAGCCCGGTCAGCCGCTCGACTTCGCCGAAGGGCAACGGGATCGACAGCGTCTCGCGCTCGGCTTCAGCGACGATTGTGCGCTTCGAGGGCGTGCCGCCGCAGATGTCGAGGACCAGACGCGTCGCAAGATCCAGCCCCGGCTCCATGAAGGCCGGGTCGACGCCGCGTTCGAAGCGGTAGCGGGCATCGGTGATGATGCCGAGCGTCCGGCCGGTGCGGGCGATGTCGACCGGCTCCCAGAGCGCCGATTCAATAAGGACGTTAGTGGTCGCCGCGTCGCAGCCGGACTGCTCGCCGCCCATGATGCCGGCGATCGATTCCACGCCGTTGTCGTCGGCGATGACGCACATGCCGTCGGCGAGTGTGTAGGTGCGGCCGTCCAGCGCCAGCACCGCCTCGCCGGCCCTGGCGTCGCGCACGGTGAGGTCGCCCGCCACCTTGGCCGCGTCGAAGACGTGCAGGGGCCGGCCGCGGTCGAAGGTGACGTAGTTGGTGATGTCGACGAGGGCGTTGATCGGGCGAAGTCCGATCGCCCGCAGACGCTTCTGCATCCACTGCGGCGAGGCGCCGTTGGCGACTCCCGCCACCTGGCGGAGCGCGAAGCCGGTGCAGGTGGCGCTCTCGACACGAACGGCGACCGGGCAGTCGCCTTCCCCTTCGATCCGCTCCGACGCCTTCGTCTTCAACGTTCCGAGGCCGGAGGCGGCGAGATCGCGCGCGATGCCGGCAACGCCGGTCGCGTCGGGGCGGTTCGGCGTCAAATTGATCTCGATGACCGGGTCGGCGAGATCGGCATAGTCGGCGAATTTGGCGCCGACTGGTGCGTCTTCCGCCAGATCGATGATCCCGTCATGGCTGTCGGAGAGTTCCAGTTCGCGCTCGGAACACATCATGCCGTGGGATTCGACGCCGCGAATCCGCCCGATCGACAGGGTCGTGTCGATGCCGGGCACATAGGTGCCGGGGATCGCGAGGACGCCGACCAGCCCGGCGCGCGCGTTCGGCGCACCGCAGACGATCTGCATCGGCTTGCCGCCGTTGATGTCGGGTCCGGCCTCGACGGTCAGCACCTTCAGCTTGTCGGCGTCAGGGTGCTTTTCGGCGGAGAGCACCCGCGCGATCCGGAACGGCGCGAACACGGCGCGGTCGTCGACGGCCTCGACCTCCAACCCGATCATCGTCAGGCGTTCGCAGATCTCGGCCAGCGACGCGTCGGTGTCGAGATGGTCCTTGAGCCAGGAGAGGGTGAATTTCATGGGAAGCGATCGTCGGTTGGGTTGCGAGCGGGCCTTGCGGCGCGAAGGATGGATGTCTCGAAGAACGGAGCCGGCGCTCGGCGCAAAACACGCGTCGGGCGCGGCCCTGCTGCGTAGGACGCGAAGGTTGTCCGCGTCAACGGAAAGGTCGCCGGTGGGAGACCACCGGCAACACTCGCCCTACGAGTTCGGGCCGTCGGAGGAAGTGATCTCGCCGGCCACACGACGGACGGCAGCGTTGGCGTGGACGAAGCGATAGGTGAACAGCGCGACGACGGCGAAAATCACATAAAGGAACAACAGCGTTCCCCAACTGAGCGGGGAGTCGAAGCCGAATTTGTCGAGGATTGCCGGCAGGCCGACGCCGGTGAAGAACGAAGCGAGCGCGGCCGGCGTCGGCGGCATCGAGCGATAGTAGAAGGCGAACAGGCCGACGGTCACCAGCGCCACCACGATGCGGCCGAGCGACGACAGCAGCGCGAAGAAGGCACCATCGGCGAACAGCCAGTGGAAAAAATCGACGACAAGCAAGCCGATGATCGCGCCGGCGACGACGGCGATCACTTCGAGGACGATCATGCGCGGGGACATGGCGGGGTTCCGTTGTTGCCTTGAAGGATGTCCATCTGCGGCATTGCGTCAGAAATCAAGGCCGCTCTACGCTGAACCGCCGATATCGCGGCAGGCCATCCTCGATCGCCGGAAAATCCAGCGCCTCGCACAGAAAGGCGTGATGGGTCGGCGGGTAGCATTGCGGCGCGTCCATCGCTCCGAGAACGAAGTAAATGCGATCAGCCAGCCGATCGTCGCGATAGGCGATCGGCGTCCCGCATTCCGGGCAGAAGGAGCGTCTGGCCGGACTGTCGCCATAGTCCTTCTCGCCCGCCGCCTCGAAGGTGACGTCATCGCGGCAGAAGCCTACGAAAGCCAGGACCGGCGCACCGGACGCCTTGCGGCAGTCACGGCAGTGGCAATAGCTGGTGAAAATTGGGTCGGCCGAGGCACGAAAGCGGACGCGTCCGCAACGGCAGCCGCCAGCGTGGCGGACATCAGGGGGCGCTCTTTCGCTCACCTTCCGGCGGCCTTCACATGTTCGGCCAGAACCGCGTTGATCCGCGACTGCCAGCCCGGACCGCCAGCGCGAAAATGATCGATCACCGAGCGGTCGAGCCTCAGGCCGACGCGCTCCTTGGTCGGCGCTTTCTGGGAGCCGCGTTGAGCCCGAAGCCTGGCGAAGGCATCCACGAGCTCGGGATGGACTTCGCGTGCCCGTTTAAAGTGGCGAAAATCCTCCGCCGTCAGTTCGCGGACCTCGCCGTCCTCGTCGGTCAGCGGCGGCCTATCGTCCGGCAGTCTGCTCATAGTCCTCGATCTCCCGGCTATTGGCCTTTCGGAACGAAATGATCCGGACGCAGTCCCGACGGTACGTATAACAGACGACACATACGCGACCGCGGAAATAACCGGTGGAGATCATCCGTGCCTCGCCATAGGGACGCCGATTGTCCTCAACGGTCGTTGCCGTTTCGAACTCGAACTCCACGACATCCGCAAAGTCGAGGCCGCGTTCCAAAAGCGTGCGCCGCCGTTTTTCTTCGTCCCATTCAAGCTCCAATGGCGGCGCCCGTCAATCAAATCGTGGCCACAATCCGATCCGTCAAGAGCTCAAGCCTCCGAACAGGGTTGGCATGTCGAGCGGCCGGAAGCCGTAATGCTCGAGCCAGCGGATGTCGGCGTCGAAGAAGGCGCGCAGATCCGGCATGCCGTATTTCAGCATGGCGAGACGATCGATGCCCATGCCCCAGGCAAAGCCCTGATATTCGTCCGGATCGAGGCCGCCGGAGCGCAAGACGTTCGGATGCACCATGCCGCAGCCCAGGATCTCCATCCAGTCCGAGCCTTCGCCGAACCGCACCTCGCCGGGCTTGGACCGGTCGCACTGGATGTCGACTTCCAGCGAAGGCTCGGTGAACGGGAAGAAGGAGGGGCGGAAGCGCATGTTCAGCGACGGCACCTCGAAGAACGTCTTGCAGAACTCTTCCAGCACCCACTTCATATTGGCGACATTGGCTGTCTTGTCGACGACCAACCCCTCGACCTGATGGAACATCGGCGAATGGGTCGCATCGGAATCCTGCCGATAGGTCTTGCCCGGAATGACGATGCGGATCGGCGGCTTCTGGCTCTCCATGGTGCGGATCTGCACGGGCGAAGTGTGGGTGCGCAGCACCTTGCGTTCGCCCGCCGCGTTCGCCTTCAGGAAGAAGGTGTCGTGCATTTCGCGGGCCGGGTGGCCTTCGGGAAAATTCAGCGCGGTGAAATTGTAGTAGTCGGTCTCGATGTCCGGACCTTCGGCGATGGCAAAGCCCATGTCGGCGAAGATCGCGGTGATCTCGTCGACGACCTGGCTGATCGGATGGATGCGCCCGCGCGCCGCCGGGCTCGGACGCACCGGCAAGGTGACGTCGACCCGCTCGGCGGCGAGCCGCGCCGCGATCGCCACGTCAGCCAATTGCTCGCGCCGTGTCGCGATCGCCGCCTGGACCCTATCGCGCAGCCCATTGAGCCTGGGACCCGCCTCGCGGCGCTCCTCCGGGCTCATCTTGCCGAGGCCTTTCAGCATCTCGGAAATGCGGCCCTTCTTGCCGAGCTCGGCAAGCCGGATCGCCTCCAGCGCGGCCTCGTCGCCGGCCGCTGCGATATCGGCCTCGAGCCGTGCTTCGAACGCTTCGGTGTCGCTCACCTGTCACTCCATGCTTTGCCGCGCCGGCGGCCTGGCGGCCTGATTAGCGCTTGCGGCGCGCCGAGGGAAGTCGCCAGCGCCCTCCCGAAACGCGGAAGGCCCGCGCAGCGGTGCGGCGCGGGCCTTCCTGGCGTCATATGCGGCGTGGCTTCAGGCCGCGCGCTTCTCGCCGACGGCGCGCTCGTAGGCGCCTTCGAACTTGCTGTCCTTGAGATAGGCCAGCGCCGACTTCGCCTGCTCGCAGAGAACCGCGAAGGCCTCCGGCTCGTGGATCGCGATGTCGGACAGAACCTTGCGGTCGACCTCGATCCCGGCCTTGCCCAGACCGTCGATGAAGCGGCCATAGGTCAAGCCATGCTCGCGGACGGCGGCGTTGATGCGCTGAATCCACAAAGCGCGGAAATTGCGCTTCTTTACGCGGCGATCGCGCGTGGCGTACTGCTTCGACCGGTCGACGGCGGCCTTGGCGGCGCGGATGGTGTTCTTGCGGCGGCCGTAGAAACCCTTGGCCTGCTTGAGAACCTTCTTGTGCTTGGCATGGGACGTGACGCCCCGTTTCACTCTCGCCATGATCTTGCTCCTGGAATTCTAGAAATGCGCGACGCCGCTCAGCGGTCGTAGGGCATGTAGGTCTTGACGATCCGCTCGTCGGGCTTCGACAAAATCATCGTGCCACGCGAGTCGCGAAGGAAGTCGTTGGAGCGTTTGATCATGCCATGGCGCTTGCCGGCGGCACCCGCCTTCACGCGGCCGGAGGCCGTCATTCTGAAGCGCTTCTTGGCGCTCGCCTTGGTCTTCATCTTGGGCATTTTGCTCTCCTAACGTGAGGATCGCGACTAGACGGGCCACCGTTTCCGGCCTGCTCCGCTCCGGTCTCATTCGGAATTGTCGCGACAGCATTGAGAACCGCCACGGCATGCCCTGCCGGTCGGTTCGCTTGGACGACGGGCTTATAAGGCGCCTCGCAAGCCGACGCAAGAGCCCTCACGCGCGGGCCAACGCGGCGGGACGAAAATCCGCGCCCCTCGCTGGCTCCGATCGCTCCGCCGCTTCCTCGCTTTCCGGCGACTTCTACAACGCGGAATTGGTCCCTTGCCATCCAACACACTCGATGAAAAGATACTGGTGGGGCAAGGGATGGAGAGCAATGACGCTCATTCAATTTCCGGGGCGACTCGGCGATGTCCGGGAAAAAACCGCCCTGGCTTCGATTTGCCCCTGTCACTGGGCGGCGGTTCTAACCTCGTTGGAGCGACTTTTTCCCAGTGCCTCGGCTGTGCTGGAGCGTGTTGGCGCCGGCGCGGCTGATAGCGGGCGATTTTGCGCCGGCAATCCAACGTTACGCCGGATCGTCGGCGCACGATGGGATGCCCAGGGCCTCGATTACCTTTCCGTCGGCACGATCTTTCGGATGAGCGAATTGCCGGAGACCGGCCTGCCCTCGTCCCGGCGACGCGACGACGGCATCGCACATGGCGGGGCAGGGATTGTCCTTCATCGGCGAGCCTCCCGCCTGTGGGTTCTGTCGGTTCAGGTTCCGCTCCCGCTCGGCGATCGATACGACGCGGCCATCGCGACGCTTCTGCGCCGGTTGGCGCCGGATCTGCGACGGTCGTTTCTGATCTCGTACGGCCTTGGCACGACCGAGCAGCCCGACCGGGCGACGATCGAGTCGATCTGGGACGAACTGTCCGTCGGGGTCGTCTTATTGTCGGCAGGCCTGAGGCCCTTAGCCGTGAACACGGCCGCCGAGGAGATCGTCACCACCCGCCGGTTCTTTGCTCCGCTGGGGTGCCGCGGCTCGTTGCGGGCGGCCGTCAACAACGACAATGACCGCCTGCGTCTGGCAGCCAGCCGTATCGTATACGGGGAAAGCGACGTGGAGACCGTCGACCTCAAAGGGGTCCGATGCACGGCTCCGCTGCCTGTCACGCTTCGCGCCGTGGGGCGCGGGACTGGAAGCAGACGGTTCAACGCGTTGGCCAAGGGCGTCGAGGAAACCCTCGTGGCGATCATCGGGGATTGCGAACCATCATACGGCAACACGAATGCGCTGCGCGCCTCGGCGGCAAATCGATAGGCCCACCTAAGCGAAAGGCCGCCAGCGTTCGGCGCCACAGGATCAGGCCGGGATTTCGCCCGGGCGGTCAGGCGAGCGGCGGCAAGGTTTTACATTCCCCGCGCCGCAAGGTGTGTACCGCGGACCCGGATGAGCCGTTCAGCCTCGCGGTGCCAAGACCATCATCATCTGGCGGCCTTCAAGCTTCGGCTCGGCCTCGACCTTCGAGATTTCAGCCGTTTCCTCGCGAACGCGGTTCAGAAGCCGCATGCCGAGTTCCTGATGGGCCATTTCACGCCCACGGAACCGCAACGTGACCTTGACCTTGTCGCCCTCGTCGAAGAAGCGACGGACCGACTTCATCTTGGTCTCGTAGTCGTGTTCATCGATGTTCGGCCGCATCTTGATCTCTTTGACCTCGATGGTCTTCTGGCGCCGTCGCGTCTCAGCGGCCTTCTTCTGGCTCTCGTATTTCAGCTTGCCCAGGTCGAGAATCTTGCAGACCGGCGGATTGGCGGTCGGCACGATCTCGACGAGATCCAACCCCGCGTCCTCGGCCATCGTCAAAGCGTCCTGCGTCGCCACAGGCCCGAGGTTCGTCCCCTCGGTATCGATCAACTGAACCTGCGGAACGCGAATCTCCTTGTTGGAGCGCGGCCCCTCTTTCTGGGTCGGCGGTGCACGAAATGGTCTGCGAATGGTCGTTCTCTCCTGTTATTGACGATCCCGGGTGGGCCATGAAAACGCCAACGGCTGCCGGATTCCCCTGCCTTATGGGAAAACCGAACGTCAAAGTTTCATCACGCGCCCAATCAGCGGCGTCCTCTATAGCATCGACATCGGCGAATGGCACGCCCACCGCGATAAAAAGCTGCCATGACCGTCATGGCGACCCTTTCGCCAGCTCGTTCTTCGCGTCATTAGCGCACGGACGGTCACTGCCCGACACCATCGAACATGGAACCTGCCAACCGGTTTCGCCAGTACCGCCCATCAATCCGGCAACGAAAGGACCGCGACGATCATGCAGTCAGAGACCAAGGCGGAACAGCCGCGCACCATCACCGTCGGCTCCGGGTCGAGCGCCCGCACGATCGCCTTTCGCACCCAGGCGGGTGACGCGCCGGCGCTCGTCTGGCTCGGTGGCTACCGGTCCGACATGCACGGAACCAAGGCCGAGCACCTGGCGCAACTGGCCGAAAAACAGGCGCTCGCCTTTTGCCGGCTGGATTATTCCGGCCATGGCGAGTCCGGCGGGCGGTTCGAGGACGGCACGATCGGCCGCTGGACCGAGGAGGCCGCCGCGGTCATCGACGCCGCGGTCGACGGTCCGGCGATCCTGATCGGCTCTTCGATGGGGGCCTGGATCGCGCTGCGTCTCGTCCAGACGGCGCTGGCGGCCGGAAAGCCAGCCGAGGTCGCCGGGCTTTTGCTGCTGGCGCCGGCACCGGACTTCACTCATCGGCTGATGGAACCGAAGTTGCGCGACGACCAACGCGCGGCCCTTGAGCGCGACGGCTTCATCGCCGAGCCCTCCGACTACTCGCCGGAGCCGAACATCTATACGCGGAAGCTGTTCGAGGATGGCGCCGCAAATCTGGTCATGGAGGGGCTGATCGAAACGCGATGTCCGGTGACAATCATCCAAGGCATGGCGGATCAAGACGTGCCGTTCGCGCACGCGCTCGAACTGGTGACGCATCTGCCGTCGGAGGGCGTCATCGTAACCCTGATCCGTGACGGCGACCATCGTCTGTCGCGGCCGCAGGATCTCGAACTCATCGAGCGCGCCGCCCTCGATCTGGTTACCGCGGCGCGCGACGGCAGCTGACCAAAGGTTCCGTTCCAATCCTTCCGCCACGACTGTTGGCGGGCCGATGTCATATTTTTATCACTTGCGCCGCGGCCCGCCGCGACAATTCCCTTTTATTCCCTCGACTTAGTTGGCTGCGCTGGCGCGCGATTCCGGCCGTCGGCCGCGGGTAAACTCTCGCTATCGACGATGAGCCTTGAGTGGGGCTGGTCATTGAAGCTTCTGCAACCCTCTGAATGTGTTGACAGTTTTCACGATTGCTTCAACCATGAGCCATCTACGCATTTTTCGTACAAAGGGGAGTACGAAATGGGGGCCTTTCGCGCATTTGGCGCCACGGTACTGCTTTGTCTGTCGGTCACTGCCACTTCGGCGCGCTCGGAGCCGCGTGGCGCCTTCATGGGCCTCGGCAATCCCACCACACAACCGATCGGCCATCTGCTCTTCTGTCAGGAATATTCGCGCGAGTGCGAGCCGCCCGCCGCAGGGATCACCGCAGCTCCACTGAAGCTGAGCCGTCCCCTCATCCTGTCGGTGGCTGCCGTGAACACGACCATCAACGCCCGCATCAAAGCCCGTTCCGACTTGGATATCTACGGTGTCGAGGAGCGCTGGGCCTATCCGGCCGTCGAGGGCGACTGCGAGGATTTCGTCCTCTTAAAACGCCGTGTGCTCTCACAGAAAGGCATCGATCTCGCCAACCTGTTGATCACGGTCGTCCTCAGGCCGGACGGCGAAGGCCACGCGGTGCTGACGTTGCGAACGACGCAGGGCGACTTCATCCTCGACAATCTCGAATGGCGTATCCTGGCCTGGGCGGACACGCCCTACAAATATCTCAAACGACAAAGCAGCGCCGATCCCGGCCGCTGGATCGACATTGGGCACGGCGGGGACGTAATCGTCAGCGCCGTCGAGAAATGACCCCGAGGGCGTCAGGCATTGCCAATGAGAACGCCGGCCGCGAAGACCAGCGCTCCGCCCAGGACCACCTGTAGCGCCGCCCGCAGAAAGGGCGTGTCCATATAGCGGTTCTGAATGAAGGCAATTGCCCACAGTTCGAAGAAGACGACGACGAAGGCGATCGCCGTCGCGGTCCAAAAGTCCGAAATCAGATAAGGCAAGGCATGGCCGAGACCGCCGAGCGCGGTCATCACGCCGGAGGCGATGCCGCGGCGCATGGGAGAGCCACGTCCCGACAGCACGCCATCGTCGCTGGCCGCCTCGGTAAAGCCCATGGAGATGCCGGCACCGATTGATGCGGCAAGCCCGATCAGCAGCGTCTGGTGGCTGTCGTGGGTGGCGAAGGCGGCGGCGAAGATCGGTGCGAGCGTCGAGACGGACCCGTCCATCAACCCGGCAAGACCCGGCTGGACATAGGTGAGGATGAACGCCCGCCGCTCGGTCTCGGCCTCCTCCGACCGAACGCCTTCGGTGATCGTCTCATCGACAAGCGTCTGGGCGGTTCGCTCATGCTGTGCTTCGGCGGCGGCGAGATCGCCGAGCAATTGCCGAACGCCCGCGTCCTGACTGCGCTTTGCCGCCTCCCGATAGAAGGTCGCCGCCTGCCGTTCCATGTCAGCGGCCGCCTGACGCGCCCGCTCGATCCCGAGCGGGCGAACCAGCCAATCGGGCTTGCGTTGATAGAAGCCACGAATATCGGAGCGGCGCACCAGCGGGATTCTTTCGCCGAATTTCTCGCGGAACAGCGTGATAAGCCGACGCCGGTGCTCATCCTCCTCCTCCGCCATCGCCTCGAAAATCTTGGCCGACGCCGGATAGTTCTCGCGCAAGCCGTCGGCGAAGGCACCATAGATCCGGCCATCCTCCTCTTCCGCTCCGATGGCGAGTGCAAGAATCTCGGCTTCCGACAGGTCGTCGATGGTTCGGCGGGTGAACGCGGTCATACGGCTCAACATCGGCAACTCTTTCTTTAGAATGATTCCAATCTACTGATTGGTTCTCTCGTTCGCAAGCCGCGCGAGACCTCTGTCCGGCATCCCTATCCGCCTTGGCACCGCAACAGCGGCGAGGCGGCCGGGCAGTGTTCAGCCGACATTCATCATGATTACGAAAATATAAACACTTGAAAGACACGCCCGATTCATCGGCAGGCCCGATACATCGATCGGCCGTGTCAGTAGAAGGATGACCCATGCCTATCGACGACGACCGGCAGCTCGCCGAAGAGGTAGAAGCCGCGCTCAAGGCGCTCGGGATCGCCCGTCTGCGTTCGCGCTCGACAGGCCCCGTACAGCGCTATGTCATGGAATTGAGTGGGACAAAGCTGACCGAGACGCCGTCGCCGGACGCGCAAACACCCCGATCCAAAACCGATTCATCGATGCCCATCGCGCAAGACCAGGTCGGCTCTAGTCGGCGTCTCCTGCCTGCGGATCCGAGGGCACTTCCTCCGTCGCCGGAATGACGTAGCTCCCGCTCAGCCAACGATGCAGGTCGACGGTTTTGCAGCGCGCCGAACAGAACGGGTAGTTTTCGCGCCCCGCGGCACGGCCGCATTCCGGACAGCGCCGCTTGGGCCGGAGCGGCGTGACCGTGGCCGGACCGGGGCTCATGCGTCCTCCGTCGCGACCGTGGCGGCCTTCCACCGTGCATGGATGTCGTAACCCTCACCCGCCAGCAATGCCAGCGTTTCATAGAGCGGCAGGCCGACGACGTTGGTATAGGAGCCGACAAGCCGGACGACAAAGCTGCCCGCGAGCCCCTGGATGGCATAGCTGCCGGCCTTGCCTCGCCACTCGCCGGACGCGATGTAACTGTCAATGTCCTGGCGCGACAGCCGCTTGAAGCGGACCCGGGTCTCGATCAGGCGCTGGCGCAGCGCTCCCCGCGGGCCGATCAGGCAGACGCCGGTATAGACGCGATGGGTTCGCCCGGAGAGCGTCCGCAGATTAGCGACGGCGTCATCGACGAGTTCGCCCTTCGGCATGATCTGACGCCCCACGGAGACCACCGTGTCCGCAGCGACGATGTAGGATGGGCCGTCGATGTCGAGCTCGCGCAGCGCCTTGGCTGCGACTTCGGCCTTCGCCTTCGACAAGCGCTTGGCCAGCGAGCGGGGATGCTCGTTGCGCTGAGGGGTCTCGTCCAGATCGGCCGGCAGCAGGCGATCCGGCTCGATCCCGGCCTGATTGAGAAGTTCGAGCCGCCGGGGCGAACCCGAGGCGAGCACCAGGAGGGGGCGCGCTGACATCAAGTCGTCCGCTCGTCAGGCTATTTGAAACGATAGGTGATGCGACCCTTGGTCAGGTCGTAAGGCGTCATCTCGACGAGCACCTTATCGCCGGTCAGGACGCGAATGCGGTTCTTGCGCATCCGACCCGCCGTGTGGGCGATGATCTCATGCTCGTTTTCCAGCTTGATACGGAAGGTGGCGTTGGGCAGCAACTCGGTGACCGTACCGGGAAATTCGAGAACTTCTTCTTTTGCCATATGGTGTAGAGCCTTGAGCGATGTCGGAGCGGGAAGCGGAAGCTTCGCGGCGAAGGAAAGCCGCCCCGATCGGGCGGCGACGAATTGGAAATTCGCGCCATAAATCGGGGCAAACCGCCGAAAAAGCAATATGCCGCCACGATTTGGCGGCGCCGGTACCGTTCCGTCGGTGGGCGGCGATCCGGATGACGGTCGCGCGGCTCTTCTCCTACGCCGTTTTGGCGGCCGGATCGAGTCCCCGCCGCAGCGTCAGCCGGAAATGCGCTCGATGTCGGCACCGCAAGCGCCGAGCTTTTCCTCAAGCCGCTCGAAACCGCGGTCGAGATGGTAGACCCGACTGACCGTCGTCTCGCCCTCGGCGACAAGGCCGGCGATGACCAACGAGACCGATGCCCGGAGATCCGTCGCCATCACCGGGGCCCCCGCCAGACGCGGCACACCCTCAATCGTCGCGACCTGACCGGACAGGGAAATCTTGGCGCCAAGCCGCGCCAGCTCCTGAACATGCATGAAGCGGTTCTCGAAGATCGTCTCGGTGATATGGGACGTTCCCTCGGCGCGTGTCATCAACGCCATCAGTTGCGCCTGCAGATCGGTCGGAAAGCCCGGATAGGGGTCGGTCACGACATCGACGGGCGCGATCCCGCCGCCATTGCGATAAACACGGATGCCGTCCTCGACCGCATCGATCGTGACGCCGGCGCCACGCAGGGTCCCCAGCGCCGTCTGCAGCAATTCCACATTGGTCCCGGTCAAGGTCACGTCGCCGCCGGTCATCGCCACGGCCATGGCGAAGGTGCCGGTCTCGATGCGGTCGGGCAGCACCCGGTGGCGGGCGCCGGACAGGATCGGCACGCCCTGGATGGTGATCGTCGACGTTCCGGCGCCTTCGATCTTGGCGCCCATGGCGTTGAGACAACGGGCGAGATCGGCGATTTCGGGCTCACGCGCGGCGTTTTCCAAAACCGTCTCGCCCTTGGCGAGACTGGCCGCCATCAGCATGACATGAGTGGCGCCGACCGAGACCTTCGGAAACACGAAGCGATTGCCGACAAGGCCGCCCTTGGCCTCGGCGATGGCGTAGCCGGCCTCGATGTCGATCGTCGCGCCGAGCGCGCGCAAGCCGTCGATGAACAAATCGACCGGCCGCGTGCCGATGGCGCAGCCGCCCGGCAGCGACACCTTGGCTTTGTGCATGCGGGCGAGCAGCGGCCCGATCACCCAGAAGCTGGCGCGCATCTTCGACACCAGCTCGTAGGGCGCCGTGGTATCGACGATGTTGCGGGCGGTGAAGTGGATCGTACGACCAAGGCTGGCGTCCTGCCGCAGGCGCTTGCCGGTCACCGAATAATCGACACCGTGATTGCCGAGAATGCGGATCAGCTGCTCGACATCGGCCAGATGCGGGACGTTTTCGAGCGTCAGCGTGTCGTCGGTCAGAAGCGAGGCGATCATCAGCGGCAGCGCGGCGTTTTTCGCGCCGGAAATCGGTATTGTGCCGCTGAGCTCGTTGCCGCCGCGAATGCGAATGCGATCCATAAAGTCTTTGTCCAGCCTGTGTGCGTCCCCCGCAGGGCGCGTCTGTACACGAGAGGGACCGCCGATTCAAATGACCCTGCCGGGCCTGTTAGGACATTGTTAAGATTTGTGGCGGCACTTTCAGGTCCAACAGTAGTTTTTCGATAATCTCATCGGGGAGGAGTTTTTCGTGAGCGCCAAACGCGTCAATCCGATGCTTTTCATGCTTTCATGCCTGCTGGCCGGAAGCGCATTCATTCTCCCGGCGCTCACACCGCAACCCGCATGGAGCGAAGAGGGAGGCGACGGCGGCGACTCTGGCGGCTCCGATAGCGACTCCGGCGATTCGGGAAGCGACAGCGATTCGGGCGATTCCGATAGCGACTCTGGCAATGATTCCGACAGCGACTCCAATGACGACTCGGACGATAATTCCGCCTCCCACTCAGATGCCAGCGACGATGACGATGACGATGATCACGCGGGGAAGGTCGCGACCGAACGAGCGGCCTTTCTGAGTGCAAGTCCCGGTCAGACCCAGGCCTCCCGAATCGCCGCCGCGCGGTCAGCGTTGCGGTCCTTGGAGACGGCAGTAAAATCCGAAGGGATGACGAGCGTCTCGGCCTCGGAAGAACGGC
Organism: Aurantimonas sp. A3-2-R12; assembly: GCF_036016755.1. Lineage (NCBI taxonomy): Bacteria > Pseudomonadati > Pseudomonadota > Alphaproteobacteria > Hyphomicrobiales > Aurantimonadaceae > Aurantimonas > Aurantimonas sp. A3-2-R12. The sequence continues at coordinate 37,437 of NZ_JAYXIH010000019.1, forward strand.
AGGGGCTGAAGTCTGGATGGCAGTGACAATTCGCGCGTCAAAGGCAGCAATCAGCCTGGCGACAGCGCTGTTGATTGCCGGCTGCACGACGGCAGGCGCAAATCGCTCAGCCGTCATGGCGCTGACAGCGGCGGACCAATCCATCGCCGGGCAAGCGCGGCAGCAACTTTTAGAACGGCAACCCTCCGGTACAAGCCGAAGCTGGAAATCGCGTAGCGGGGCCCAAGGAACGATTACGGTCGTGCGGACCTACCGCGCGCAGGACCGCCGGTGGTGTCGCAAAACTCGGGAAACCGTTGCTCGCGGCAACCGGAAGGATGACTTGTCAGCGATCCTTTGCCGCAATTCCTCCGGTGTGTGGATCCCCTTAGCAACACAGGGGTGACCGCCTGATTGCAAGGGGCGCCAGTCTCGCACCTCACCCCTCCTTTCGTGCCTTAAACTTCATAAACTCCCCGGGCGCGTGGCTATCCATGGCGCCCTCACAGACCTGCAGCCGTTGTCACACGTGAATCGCGTGACCGAGCGCCTTGAAGGCGGCTTCCTGGAAGCCTTCCCCTTGCGTCGGATGGGCGTGGATCGTACCGGCGACATCCTCCAGGCAGGCACCCATTTCCAGCGCCAGCGAGAACGCCGCCGACAGTTCGGAAATGCCAGCACCGACCGCCTGGATACCAAGCACGAGGTGATTGTCGGCGCGCGCGACGATCCGGATGAAGCCGTCGTCACGGTCGAGCGTCATTGCCCGGCCGTTCGCCTGGAAGGGGAAGCTGCCGATCTTGATCTCAGTGCCCAACGCCTTCGCCTGTTCGGGCGACAGGCCGACGGTGACGATTTCAGGGTCGGTGAAGCAGATCGCGGGAATGGCGCGTTTGTCCCAGCTCCGGCGCAAACCGGCGACGATCTCGGCCACCATCTCGCCCTCGGCCATCGCCTTGTGAGCGAGCATCGGCTCGCCGGCGACGTCGCCGATCGCGTAGACGCCGCGCATCGCCGTGCGGCAGGTCTCATCAATCTTGAGGAATGGCCCCTCCATTTCCAGAACCAGTTCCTCGCGGCCCCAGCCCTCGGTCAGCGGCTTGCGGCCGACGGTGACGAGGACGCTGTCGGCGCCGATCCGGCGCTCCGAGCCGTCGGCCAGTTCGACCAGAAGGTCGCCATCCTCGCCGGCAAGCCCCTTCGCCTTGGCGCCGGTCAGGATGTCGACGCCGAGAGCGTCGAGCCGCGCCCGCACCGGCCGCACCAGATCGGCGTCGTAGGTCGGCAGGATGCGGTCCGTCGCCTCGACGATCGTCACCGTCGATCCGGCCTTGGCGAAGGCGGTGCCGAGTTCGAGGCCGATATAACCGCCGCCGACGACGGCGAGTCGTTTGGGTGGCGCGGCAAGACTCAGCGCTTCTTCCGAGGACATCACCTTGCCGCCGAAGGGCAGCATCGGCAGTTCGACGGGAACCGATCCGGTGGCGATGATGATGTTGTCGGCGGCGATGCGCTGAACACTGGTCTCGCTGGTCACCTCGACCGTCTTGCCGTCGAGAAAGCGGGCGCGGCCTGGAACGAGCTTGACCCGCGCCTTCTTGAGGAGGCCGGTGACGCCATTGGTCAATCGGTTGACGATGCCGTCCTTCCAGCCGACCACCTCCGCCCAGTCGAGGTCCGGCTCGGACGCCGAAATGCCGGGAATGCCGCGCTTCGCGGCGGCCTCGCGCATCGCGAAAAATTCGTCCGCCGCGTGGATCAGCGCCTTCGACGGGATGCAGCCGATGTTGAGGCAGGTGCCGCCCGGCTTGCGGTCATCGACGATGACGGTGTCGAGGCCGAGCTGTCCGGCGCGGATCGCGGCGACATAGCCGCCCGGACCGGCGCCGATGACAAGAAGCTGGCAGGAAATGTCGGCCATGGTCAGCGCCCCTCCTCGACGAAGATCATCGCCGGGTTCTCCAACAGCGCCTTGATCCGCTGGACAAAGCGGGCGGCGTCCCAGCCATCGATCACCCGATGGTCGAAGCTCGACGACAGGTTCATCCGTTTGCGGGGAATAAACCGGTTGCCGTCCCAGACCGGCCGGACCTCCATCTTGTTGACGCCGACGATGGCGACCTCCGGATGATTGATCACCGGCGTCGTCGCGATGCCGCCGAGCGCGCCGAGCGAAGTGATGGTGATGGTCGAGCCGGACAGTTCCTCGCGCTTGGCGGAGCCGGCCTTCGCCGCCTCGCCAAGCCGCGCCACTTCCGCGGCGCAGTCCCAGATGTCGCGGGCCTCGGCGTGGCGCACGACCGGCACGACGAGGCCGGCATCGGTCTGCGCGGCGATGCCGATATGCACGCCGCCATGCTGGTGGAGGATGCCCGCCTCGTCGTCATAGAGCGCGTTCAGCGCCGGCTGGTCGCGGATGGCGGTCACCATGGCCCGCATCAGGAACGGCAACAGTGTCAGTTTTGGGCGCCCCTCTCCCTGGCCCTCGTGACGGTCGCGGTTGAGGGCGGCGCGCAGCTCCTCCAGCGCCTCGACGTCGATCTCCTCGACATAGGTGATATGGGCGATGCGGCTTTTCGCCAGCGCCATCTTCTCGGCGATCTTGCGCCGCAGCCCGACGATCCTGACGTCGGTGACCGCCGTATCGGCGACCAGCCCGCGCCCCGCCGATGGCGCAGCACCGCCGTCGAGATAGCCGTCGAGATCGGTCTGCGAGATGCGCCCGGCGGGGCCCGAACCGGCGACGCGGCGCAGATCGACGCCCGCCTCCATGGCGCGGCGCCGCACGGCGGGCGAGGCCAGCGGTTTCTCGCCGGGTTTCCTCGGGAGACCGCCGCCTGCCGCCCCAGGACTTGTCGTCGGGCGCGCAGCCGCCTTTTCAGCGGGTCGGCCGGGGCTCCGGCTTGCCGCCTTGCCGTCGTCAACATCAGATGCACCGGTCTTTGGCGTCGCTGGCGACTCGTCGCCGGTTTTTTCCGTCCCCTCCGACGGGTCTTTGTCGGGTTCGTTGGTCCCGCCCTCCCCGGTAACGTCCAGCTTGACCAGCGCCGAGCCGACGGCGAGCGTATCGCCGACCTCGCCGCCGAGCCACTTGACTGTGCCTTCCACCGGCGAGGGGACGTCGACCGTCGCCTTGTCGGTCATCACCGCAGCGAGGATCATGTCCTCCTGGACCGGATCGCCGATTTTGACATGCCATTCGACGAGTTCGGCCTCGGCGACGCCCTCGCCGACATCCGGCAGCTTGATCGTGTAGGTGCCCACCGTCAGCCCTCCATCACCTGCTTGAGGGCGCCGCCGACCCGCGCCGGACCGGGGAAATAGTCCCACTCCTGCGCGTGCGGATAGGGCGTATCCCAACCGGCGACGCGCAGGATCGGGGCTTCGAGGTGATAGAAGCACGCCTCCTCGACCAGCGCGCAGAGTTCGGCGCCGAAGCCCGAGGTCATGGTCGCCTCGTGGACGACGACGCAACGGCCGGTCTTCTTCACCGACGTCTCGATCAGTTCCAGATCGAGCGGCACGAGAGTCCTCAGATCGATGATCTCGGCGTCCACCTCCGTCATCCGCGCCGCTTCTTCCGCGACATGCACCATGGTGCCGTAGGCCAGAACCGTGACGGCGGCGCCTTCACGACGGACGACGCCCTTGCCGAGCGGCACGATGTAGCGGCCCTCCGGAACCTCGCCCAGCGGGTGCTTCGACCAGGGCGTGATCGGCCTGTCGTGATGGCCGTCGAAGGGACCGTTGTAGAGCCGCTTCGGCTCCAGGAAGATCACCGGGTCGTTGTCCTCGATCGCCGCGATCAACAGCCCCTTGGCATCGTATGGGTTCGAGGGAACGACGGTCTTCAGGCCGGAGACGTGGGTGAACAAGGCCTCCGGCGACTGCGAATGGGTCTGGCCGCCGAAAATGCCGCCGCCGGTCGGCATTCTGACGACGAGCGGGGCGGTGAAGTCGTTGGCCGAGCGATAGCGAAGCCGCGCCGCCTCCGAAACGATCTGGTCGTAGGCGGGATAGACGTAATCGGCGAACTGCATCTCGACGACCGGACGAAGCCCATAGGCGGCCATGCCGATGGCGGTGCCGACGATGCCGCTTTCGTTGATCGGCGCGTCGAAGCAGCGGTTCTTGCCGAAGCGCTCCTGCAACCCCGCCGTACAGCGAAACACGCCGCCGAAATAGCCGACATCCTCGCCATAGACGACAACGCTGGGGTCTTCTTCCATCTTCACCGCGTGAGCGTCGCGGATCGCCTCGATCATGGTCATGCGCGGCATCAGGCGAGACTCCGCGTTGTGCGATGCGAGGCGCCATCCATATCGGCTTCGTCATCCCGGCCCCCGAGCCGGGATCCATGCCAAGCCACGGCAGCCGCCGGGGCGGTGGAGGAAAAGCAATCTCCGATCCAACGATTTTGCCGCGTTGGACGACTTGGAGTGGATCCCGGCTCAAGGCCGGGATGACGAGGTTGGAAGTGCGGCGTCCAATTCTGCAAGGTTTCCATCTTCAATACCCCGCCTGCTGGCGCTGGCGCCGAAGATGTGGCGGCATCGTCTCGTAGACGTCCTCGAACATGTCGCGAACCGACGGCTTCGGGCCGGTATGCAGCGTGCCGTGGGTCTCGGCTTCCTTCTGGGCGGCGAGGATTTCCGCGTCGATCTCGGCCTCGGCCTGGACGTGCCGCTCTTCGCTCCAGGCCTCGCGGGCAATCAGATGGTTCTTCAGCCGCTTGACCGGGTCGCCGAGCGGCCAGGCGTCGGTTTCCTCCTTCGGTCGATAGGCGGAGGGATCGTCTGAGGTCGAGTGGGCGGCGGCGCGATAGGTCACCCATTCGATCAGCGTCGGCCCGAGATTTCTTCGCGCGCGCTCCACCGCCCATTTCGAGGCCGCGTGGACGGCGAGATAGTCGTTGCCGTCGACCCGGAGCGAGGGAATCCCGAAGCCGAGCCCACGGGCCGCGAAGGTGCCGGAGCCGCCCCGCGCGATACCCTGATAGGTCGAGATCGCCCATTGGTTGTTGACGATGTTGAGAACGACCGGCGCCTTGTAGGTCGAGGCGAAGACCAGCGCCGAGTGAAAGTCGCTCTCGGCGGTCGAGCCGTCGCCGATCCAGGCGGCGGCGATCTTGGTGTCGCCCTTGATCGCCGAGGCCATCGCCCAGCCGACGGCCTGCACGAACTGCGTCGCCAGATTGCCGGAGATCGAGAAGAAGCCGTGCTGCTTCGACGAATACATGATCGGCAATTGCCGACCCTTCAGCGGATCGCGGCGGTTGGAATAGATCTGGCACATCATGTCGACGAGCGGATAATCGTCGGCGATCAACAGCCCCTGCTGTCGGTAGGTGGGGAAGTTCATGTCACCGGGGCCGAGCGCCTTGCGGAAAGCGCAGGCGATCGCCTCCTCGCCGAGGCACTGCATGTAGAACGAGGTCTTGCCCTGGCGCTGTGCCATCAGCATGCGGCGGTCGAAGGCGCGCACCCGCATCATCGTCTTGAGGCCGGAGAGAACCGCTTCGTCATCGAGGGTGCCGGCCCATTCGCCGATGGCTTCGCCGTCGCGGTTGAGCACACGGATGATAGAATAGGCGAGGTCGCGGATTTCGGCCGGGTCGACATCGACCGGCGGTCGCCGGACCGCGCCGGCCTTGGCGATCTTGACGCCGGAAAAGTCCGGCGTTCCACCCGGCCGAACCTCCGGTTCCGGCACATGCAGGCTGAGCGGTCGGTCGTCGGCCATAAGCGCATCTCCCTCGCGGCCGAAGAATCAAAGGCCGCGCCCACGATACAATCTAACGGGATTGGATCGGGAGGAAAGCCATGCGGACCGCCGTGGCGGTTATTCAGGCCGGATCAGCACCGCGAGGCTAAACAGCACCAGCGCGACGGCGGCGATTTTCCAGAAGTCGCCACGCTTTTTCAGCCCCGGCAGGCCGAAGGGCTTGATCAGGTGGGCCCCCATCAGAATCACGAACAGCAGAGAAAACAGCTTGGTCATCGCCAGAGCCAGTAGTGCATCCGGCACGCTGGCGCTACCGGACGCGGATGGTCAGATCGAATGCAACGCGCCCGAGGCGACGACCGGCCCGGTCGGAAGGCCGGTGGGCGAACCGCCCTCGGGCTCCATCGAGACCGCCAGCGCGGTCTCCGGAGCGTCGAGTTCGCCGCCCCTGAGCACCACCCGTAGCGGACGTTCCATGGTGATCAGCCCGAGCGATTGTGGTGCCCCACCGCCGGCCGGCAGCAGCCACAATTCCGGCACGCGGCCGGGTTCGGTGGCACCGGCGACCGGAATCAACGTCGCCGTCGCGGTGTTCATGTCGATCACCACCGTGACCAGCGGCGTGCCGGTATCGGAGGCGAGCGTCGCCGTCAGGGTTCCGTCCGTGGCGACGGGCGCGCCGAGGTCTTGCCCCGCGACAAAAATCAAAGCGGCGAGGCTCGCCGCCGCGAGCCCCATCGCGCCGATGCCGAGCCACTGCCAGATCGCTGACACCCGGCGCCCCTTTGGCCCGGAACGCTCGGTCGACCGGCGGGTGATGCGGTCGAGATCGGCGGCGATTCGCGGCCAAATTCCAACCGGCGGCTCCACGGGCGGAACGGCAGCTGCCAATGGCCCGAGGCGCTCGGCCCAGGCGTCGATCTCGGCGGCGAAGGCCGGATCTTTCGCGGCGCGGCGCTCGACCGACCGGCGCGTCGAACCGTCCAGCACGCCGAGCACATACTCGGCGGCCAGATCCGCGTCGTGCCGTTCCTGATCGAGCGACGAACTCATTGCGACAGGCATCCCTTCAACTTCATCAGGCCGCGCCGGATCACGCTTTTCATCGTTCCGAGCGGCACCTCGGCCCGCCGGGCGAGTTCGTCATAGGTCAAGCCACCGAAAAACGCCGCGGCGACCGCGTCCCGCGTCCGCTCGTCGAGTTCGCCGAGACAGGCGGCGAGTTGGCGGCCTTCGTCGGCGCGATGCAGCAATTCCAGCGCATCCGGATTTTTGTCCGCGACGTCCACCGCCTCGTCGACCGATCTGTCATGGGCGCGCGGCCCGATCTGACGCAGCCGGTCGATGGACCGGTTGCGGGCAATCGTCGCCATCCAGGTGATCGGGCTCGCCCGACCGGGGTCGAAGCTGTCCGCCCGATTCCATACGGTCAGATAAACGTCCTGCAACACATCCTCGGCCTCTTCGCGATTGCCCAAGATACGCAAGCATATACCGAAAAGCTTCGCCGAGGTGCGATCGTAGACCTCGCGCAAGGCCGCCTTGTCGCCATCGGCGACGGCGCGCAGCCTGTCCACGAGAAAGGCCCGGCCCTCGTCCGCGCTCACCGTGGTCATCTCGCCCGACTATCCGTTCGCTCGCCGATCATGCGACACAGCGGAACAACGTCGCCGCCGCATTGTCAACGCGCCGCGGGTGCGACATTCCGGCAGACGGGTCGCCCGTCAGTACGGCGACTCGGTGACGCCCATTTCGACATATACCGACTTCACCTGGCTGTAATGCTCCAGTGCCGCCCGCCCATTCTCGCGGCCAAGGCCGGAGCGCTTGACGCCGCCGAAGGGCATTTCCACCGGCGTCAGATTGTAGGCGTTGATCCAGCAGGTGCCGGCCTGGAGCTTCGCCACCACCCGATGTCCGCGCTGGATGTCCTTGGTGTAGACGCCGGCAGCCAGGCCAAATTCCGTGGCGTTGGCGCGCCGGATCGCCTCGGCCTCGTCGTCGAAGTCGAGAACGCACATCACCGGCCCGAAGATCTCCTCGCCGGCGATGCGCATGGCGTCGGCAACATCGGTGAAGACCGTCGGCTCGACGAAGCTGCCGTCGGCAAAGCCCTCGACCTGTGCCGCGTGGCCGCCGCAGGCAAGCGTCGCGCCCTCTTGCCGGCCGATCTCCAGATAGGACAGCACCTTGTCGAACTGGGCCCTGGAGACCAGCGGCCCGAGATCGGTATCCTCCTTCATCGGATCGCCGAGCTTGATCGCCTTCACGCGCTCGACCAGCTTTTCGACAAAGGCCGGCCGCACGGAGCCCTGGACGAAGACCCGGGTACCGTTGGAGCAGATCTGGCCGGTGGAATAGAAATTGCCGAGGATCGCGCCGGAGACCGCGGCGTCGAGATCGGCGTCGGCGAAGACCAGGATCGGCGATTTGCCGCCGAGTTCGAGCGTCACGTGCTTGGTCGTCGCTGAGGCGGCTTCCATCACCCGCGCGCCGGTCGGCACCGAGCCGGTGACCGAGACCTTGGCGATCTTCTTGTGGCTTGCGAGCGCGGCCCCGACGGCGCCCAACCCTTGCACGACGTTGAAGACGCCGGCCGGCACGCCCGCCTCGGTCAGGATCTCGGCGAGTTTCAGGGCGGAGAGCGGCGTTACCTCAGACGGCTTGAAGATCATCGCGTTGCCGCAGGCGAGCGCCGGGGCGGCCTTCCAAGAGGCGATCTGGATCGGGTAGTTCCAGGCGCCGATGCCGGCGCAGATGCCCAGCGGTTCGCGCCGGGTATAGGCGAAGGAGCCACCGAGATCGATGTATTCGCCGTTGATGTCGGCGGCGAGCGCGCCGAAATATTCGAGGCAGTCGGCACCGGAGGCGGCGTCCGCCACCAGCGTCTCGGAGAGCGCCTTGCCGGTGTCGAGGGTCTCCAGTTCGGAAAGCTCGCGGTTGCGATCGCGCATGATGCCGGCCGCCCGGCGCAGGATGCGGCCGCGCTCGGCGCCGGTCATCGCCGCCCAGACCGCCTGCCCCCGCTCGGCCGCCTCAACCGCCCGCTCGATCAGCGCGGGCGTTGCGGCATGCAGCCGGGCGATGGTCTCGCCGGTCGCGGAATAGGTGCTGTCGAAGACCGCGCCGGCCTCGTCCTCGGCATAGCCGCCGTCGATATAGTGGGAAGCGGTTGGCTGGGCGCGCATGGGCTGTGTCCTCTTCGTTGGTTGAACGGGTTCTAGCGGGCCGGACCCGGTTCGGCCGCTGCGGAAGGGGCGCTGGGACGAAACGCCAACTGACCGTGAACCACAGCCGGTCGCCGGCGACGAAACTCGCAAAGGCGGATGCCACTCTGACTGAGTGGTAGAATTCCTTTAGGGAATATGACAGAATGTCAGCGAAGCTTGGAGGCGCGACGATGCTAATCCGACTAGCGCTTATATACTTTTTATTTCTACCCCTGCTTTTGCCGTGGCGAAAACAACTTGCTTTGTCAGCCACCGCCCGCTTCTCTTAATTCGGAAGCACCGACCGAGGGGCGAAAATCGACAAAACCCCCTTCTGCCGACGCCGAGCAAGAATATCTCGCCACAGTCTCCCAAGCACCCCGCGAGACCAAGGAGGTCTTACCATGATCTGCAAACTTCTCGCTACCACCGCTCTCGCGACCGTTATCGCGACTGGCGCCTATGTGCGGGATGCCTTGAAATCCGACCAGGCGAAGATGCCGGAAGCTTCCGCGACGACCGAGACATCGATGCCGGTGGCTTCCAGACCTGACGCCAGCGCGCAGACGCAGCAGACTGCCGAGGCAGGCAGCCATCTTCAGAATCTCTCGGCCGATCAGTATCTGGTGTCCGACCTCTACGGCGCGTCGCTCTATGCAAGCGAAGCCGAGGACGCCGAGACCGTCGGCGAAATCCAGAATTTTCTGCTCAGCAATGATGGCACCATCGTCGCGGCCATCGTCGACGCGAATGTCGGCGACGAATCCAGGACGCTCGCCATCCCGTTCGACCAGATCACCTGGACGATGGGCAAGGACAACGAGCCCCGTGCGGTGTTGAGCCTGGGCGCCGAACAGATGACCAAGGCTCCAGCTTTCACCACGCCTGAGGAGCAGCAGACGGAGGCTTCAGCCGAAGGCAACGTCGCGGCACCAGCCGGTGAGGCGACGCCCGAGACCGCCGCGGCATCTGCGGCAGGCGTGGAATTCCCGACCAGGGTTGGTCCGGATCAGTATCTCTCGAAGGACATCATCGGCGCCGAAGTCTATTCGGGTCCGGGCGAGGACGCCGAGGAAATCGGCGAAATCTACGACCTAGTTCTGGCGTCGTCGGGTAAGATCGACGCTGGCGTGATCGGCGTCGGTGGGTTCCTCGGAATCGGTGAGAAAGACGTCGCCGTTCCCTTCGATCAGTTCCAGCTGACCCGAGAAGCCGACCACAAGGACGGCGTCCGCCTAACGCTCGCCGCGTCGAAGGAACAGTTGGAGAAGTCGACGTCCTTCGACGCCGAGCGTCCGGGGCAGATGGCCGCCACGGAAACCGGCGCGGTTGAGGCGACGGCGGAAACCCAGCAGGCGGCAAACGTCGAGGCCTCCACCGAGAAGTCGGCGGAGGCCACCATTTCCATACTCGCCACTCGAACCTTTGTCGGCCCCCACGACGTGCCGCCCACGGCAACAGCCGCGTACGGCATCGTAGCGTTTCCCAACCTTGCCATGCCGACGACGCGAGCCCGTTATTTGGCGGTTTGCCATGCCTATTGGGCAGCGATGCAGGAAAGCTCCGGCGCGACGGCACCGGTACGAGAGCAAATGGTAACGGTTTGGCCTGTCCAGTCCGAGCGCATAGCCGAGGAGATTATCTCGGATAACGATATGCTCGGGGGATGTCAGAGCGCGGTCGATCGCTACGATCTTGGCACAGGCCAGTTGGCCATTCGGCATGCGAACGTGGGCCGTCAGCCGGCATTGCGGGGAATCGGTCCCTACCTTCTCGCATGGTCGCCCTCGTCCGCGAAGGGGGATGCGGGCGTACCTATCCTGTTGTTAGACCTGTCGGGCGCAACGAATGAGACGCAGTTCCTAGACTACTTTACGACATGGAAGAATCAGATTGAGCTTCGTCCAGAGCTATGGGACGAAAATGATGGCTGGTGGCTTGAAGAGATAAGGCGCCGTTTCAGCGAATTTTCCGATGAAACGGGAGGCCCGTTCATAACCTTTTGGATGGGTGGGTCAAAATGAGCGAACTTCCGAGCTGGCTCGTCAAGACACAGCCTATCCCCCTGCTGCTTGGGCTGGCGGCGATGTGGTGGGTGGCGCCTACTACTGCCGCAGGCAAGGCTTTCGTCGTCATAACGGTCGTGCTCGCCTGCAACGCCGTTATCCAACTGTATCGCTGGTGGCGGCCGTCGCCAAAAGAGGTGAAGCCGACGGATCAAGACACGGCAGCGCCTTAACGGAATAACGGCATATTCGCGAAGGGACATGATCATGACCACCGACCTCGCCGAACGCACCAGAGAGCGCATCAGCATCGAGCCGGCCACGGGGCCGGTGACCGTCACCTTCCACGGCGCCGTCATCGCCTCGGCCGACAACGCATTGGTGTTGAAGGAAACGGGCTACGACCCCGTCCACTACATTCCCAAGGACCGGGTGGAGATGGCCTTCCTGCATCCGACCGACCGCAGCACGACTTGCCCGTTCAAGGGCGAGGCGCGCTACTGGTCGATCTCGGCCGAGGGCACAGCCGCCGAAAATGCGGTCTGGTCATACGATAATCCCCATGACGGCGTCAGAGACATCGCCGGCCATGTTGCCTTCGACAAACGCTTCGTGACCATCAACGCGGCGTGATCAGCGATCGTTGTGGCCGAGGTCGCGCGCCGGGTCGAGCCGGTTGCGCACGCGCTGCTTGAGGATTTTCGCCTCGGGAAACCCGCCGTCGGCCTTGCGCTCCCAGATCGTCGCGCCGTCGTAGCGGATTTCGAAGACGCCGCCCGTGCCCGGAACCAAGGCCACCTCACCAAGGTCTGACCCGAAGGTCGACAGAAGCTCCTGCGCCATCCAGGCGGCGCGGAGCAGCCATTGGCATTGCGTGCAATAGATGATGGTTATTCGCGGGGCGGTGTTCGTCTCGCTCATCGCTTCCTGGTTTCCCTCACGCCCGGCAGTGGACCATCGCATGTTAACGCCCCTTTGGTACCGACCGGTCCACACTATCGCTCCCCGAGACTAGACCGACGGCCCTGATGCTTCGAACGCTCCTTCCAGCCACCGACACGCATGGCCGAAGCCTCCGGACCCGTGTCACCCGGGCGCGGGTGAGGCTACGCCGGCTTTATCACGGCCATACGCGCAAGGCGCTGCGGTTCCAGATGGCGGTCCTGGTCGTCGATCTGGCCATCATCGCCCTGTTCATCGCCAGTCCGGTGCTGCGCGAGACGCCGGCGTTTCTCACGATCGACTTTACCGTCGCCGCGATCCTGGCGCTCGATATCGCCGGCCGCGGTTTTGCCGCGCGCGAGCCATTGCGGTGGCTGCGCCAGCCCTTCGTGCTGCTGGACCTGGTCATCCTGGCGACGCTGCTGATGCCGTTCTGGCTGATCAATTTCGGCTTCCTGCGCATCATCCGCCTGTGGTCGATCTCGCAGAGCGGCGTTCTGTGGCGGCCGCTGCGGCGGCACGGCTACCAAGAATGGGAGATCCCGGCCCGCGCCGTCGTCAATCTCATCACCTTCCTGTTTCTGGCGACCGGCTTCGTCTACACGACCTTCTTCCGCAAGGGCTCGGGCATCGAAGGTTATCTCGACGCCCTCTACTTCACCGTCGCGTCGGTGACGACCACCGGCTATGGCGACATTACCCTTGCCGGATCGTGGGGCAAGCTCACGTCGATCGTCATCATGATCATCGGCATCTCGCTGTTCGTGCGGCTCGCCCAGGCGGTGTTCCGGCCGAACAAGGTGCATTTCCCCTGTCCGCAATGCGGCTTGCAGCGCCACGAACCCGACGCCGTCCACTGCAAGGCCTGCGGTTACGCCCTGAAAATCCCCGACCACGAGCGGTAGGCGGCTGCTTCGAACGCATCGCCGATCCTCTCGGTACTGTGTCGCGGGTTTGCGCCGTCATTGTGATGTTACAAATATCGTTGTATTATTGCAGAATGGATGATGACAACGCTGTCGCGGCGCTCGCGGCGCTCGCTCATATCGATCGCCTTTCGGCCTTCCGGCTGCTGGTTAAGACGGGTTCGAATGGCCTAGCCTCCGGCGAGATTGCCGATCGACTGGCGATTCCGCCGACCCGCATGAGCTTTCATTTGACGGCGCTGGAGCGCTCCGGCCTTGTCCGCTCCCGGCGGGTCGGCCGGCACATCTTTTATGCCGCGAACTACGGCGCCATGCGCGAGCTGCTGGCATTTCTGACGGAGGACTGCTGCGGCGGCCGTCCGGAAATCTGCGGCGACCTCAGCGCGCTTCTGGGCGCATGTTCGAAGGAGGTCTGCCAATGACGCCCGACGCGCCGTTTAACGTTCTGTTCCTATATACCGGGAACTCGGCCCGATCGGTTCTGGCCGAGAGCATTATGAACTGCACTCATGGCGATCGCTTTCGCGCCTATTCCGCCGGCAGCGATCCACGCGGCGAAGTGCATCCAAAAACAATTGAACTGCTCCGCCGGTTGAATTTTCCAACCGAAGGCCTGCGATCGAAATCCTGGGACGAATTTGCCACGGGCGGGAAAACCGCCGTGCCGCTCGACTTCATCATCACCGTCTGCGACGACGCGGCCGGCGAGACCTGTCCGGTTTGGCCGGGGCATCCGATCACCGCGCATTGGGGCATCGAGGACCCGGCGGCGGAGAAACGCGGCGAAATGTGGGAGCGCGCCGCCTTTCTGCGAGCGTTCCATCATCTGCGCAATCGCATCTCCGTCTTCGCGGCGTTGCCGGTCGATAAGCTCGAGCGAACCAGCCTGACCGCCGAAATCCGCGCCATTGGCCGCCTGGACGATACGACCGCGTCCGTTCCCAAGGCAGCAGGGACCTCATGACTGTCACGATCTACCACAATCCCGACTGCGGCACCTCGCGCAACACCCTCGCCATGATCCGGCAGTCCGGCGAGGAACCCCGGATCATCGAATATCTGAAGGCCCCGCCCAGCCGCGAGACGCTGATCGCGCTTCTCGACCGGATGAAGATGACGCCGCGCGAGCTCCTGCGCGAGAAGGGGACCCCCTATGCCGAACTCGGGCTCGACGACCCGAAACTGCCGGACGAGGAAATCCTGGCGGCGATGATGGCGCATCCGATCCTGATCAACCGGCCGATCGTCGTTACGGACAAGGGCGCGCGGCTGTGCCGGCCGTCCGAGGCGGTGTTGGAGGTCCTGCCGGCCCCGGAGATCGGACCGTTCACCAAGGAGGACGGCGAAGTGGTCACCGCGGGCGGTGGCCGGTTCGACGACGGATGAGAAGACAGCGGCATTCGATCTGATCTTCTCTCCTCGTCCGGATAACGCCCGTGCTCGCCTTCGCGATCTTCCTCGCCACCCTCGTCCTCGTCATCTGGCAGCCGAAGGGTCTCGGCATCGGCTGGAGCGCGCTCGGCGGCGCGGCCGTGGCGCTCGCCGCAGGCGTCGTCGACCTCACCGACCTCGGCGTGGTCTGGGGCATCGTCTGGGACGCGACCTTCACCTTCGTCGGGCTGATTGTCATCTCGCTGGTCCTCGACGAGGCGGGCTTCTTTCACTGGGCGGCGCTGCATGTCGCGCGATGGGGTGGTGGCAACGGCCGGCGGCTGTTCCCACTCGTCGTCCTGCTCGGCGCGGTCATCGCGGCCTTCTTCGCCAATGACGGCGCGGCGCTGCTCCTCACCCCGATCGTTCTCGCGATCCTGCTGCGACTGGACTTTCGACCCGAGGCGGCGCTTGCCTTCATCGTGGCGACGGGGTTCGTGGCGGACACGACCAGCCTGCCGCTGATTATCTCCAATCTCGTGAACATCGTCTCAGCGAACTATTTCGACATCAGCTTCAACCGCTACGCGGCGGTGATGGTGCCGGTGGACCTCGTCGCCCTGGCCGCGACACTCGCAGTCCTCTGGACCTATTACGGCCGATCGGTCCCCGCATCCTACCCGGCGGAGGAACTGGAGGAGCCGCGTTCGGCAATTCGTGATCCGCTGGTCTTCAGGGCGGCATTTCCGCTGCTGGGGGTGCTTCTCGTCGCCTATTTCGCCACCGGCCCCTTCGACGTGCCGATCGCCTTCGTCACCGGCGCGGCGGCGTCCCTGCTCCTGGCCATCGCCGGCCGCTGGATCGGCAGGGGCGAGGCCGTGGTTCCGATCGGCCGGGTCCTCCGCAACGCGCCCTGGCAGATCGTCCTGTTCTCGGTCGGCATGTATCTCGTGGTCTACGGCCTCGGCAATGCGGGCCTGACCGAGCTGGCAGCCGATGTCCTCGTCTGGCTGAGCCGGCAGGGGATCGTCATCGCCACCGTGGGAACCGGCTTCGCCGCCGCGATCCTGGCCTCAATCATGAACAATATGCCGGCGACGCTGGTGGGCGCCCTGGCGATCGACCAGGCGAACGTTTCGCCGCTGACGCAGGAGCTGATGGTCTATGCCAACGTCATCGGCAACGATCTAGGGCCGAAATTCACCCCGATCGGCAGCCTCGCCACGCTGCTCTGGCTGCATGTCCTGGCTGCCAAGGGACATCGCATCACCTGGGGCCAGTACATGAAGGTCGGACTGGTGATCACGCCGCCGGTCCTGCTGGCGACGCTGCTTGCGCTGGTCGTCTGGCTCCCGCTTCTCGGCAGCAGCCAGACCGGATCAGACAGCGGGCCATTTGTGATGGAAGACGCCCTCCTTATCGAGCCGGCGGAAGGTGTGCGCCCCGAACAGGTCGCGCTGGGCCTGGGTCAGATTGGTCGTGCCCCGCGCCCGACGGTAGTCGTCGAAATAGGCCAGCGCCGCCGACAGGGCTGGCACCGGGATGCCGGCGAGAGCCGCCTTGGCGACGATGCGGCGCAGCGACGCCTCACCCGCCGCGACGCGGGTGACGAAGTCCGGCGCCTGCAGCAGATTGACCACGATCCCGGCGTCATAAGTCTTGGCGATATCGTCGAGAAAGCGCGAGCGGATGATGCAGCCGGCGCGCCAGATGCGGGCAATCTCGCCGAGCGGCAGGCTCCAGCCATATTCCTCTGAGGCCGCCGCCATTGTCGCATAGCCCTGAGCGTAGGCGATGATCTTGGCCGTTTCCAGCGCTTGTTCGAGTTCGGCGATGGGCTCGGCCGCGCCGCCGAATTCGACGTCGTCAATCTCGAGATCCCGATAGAGCGCGGAGGCCGTTTCGCGTTCGCTGCGCCGGGACGACACACCGCGCGCTGAAACCGCCGCCTCGATCGTCGTGGCGCCGACGCCGAGCTTTTGCGCCTCGATCACCGCCCAGCGCCCGGTGCCCTTCTGCCCCGCCTCGTCGACGATCACATCGACCATCGGCTGGTTGGTTTCCGGGTCGGACTCGGCGAGCGTCACGGCTGTGATCTCGATGAGGTAAGAGGCAAGGCCGCGGGTGTTCCAGTCGGCGAAGATTTTCGCCATCTCGGCTGGCTTCAGGCCGATGCCGTCGCGCATGATGCCGTAGATTTCGGCGATCATCTGCATGTCGGCATATTCGATACCGTTGTGGATGGTCTTGACGAAATGCCCGGCGCCGTCCGGCCCGAGCCAGGCGACGCAGGGCTCGCCCTCGTATTTTGCCGCGATCTTTTCCAGGATCGGCTCGAGCAGCGGATAGGTCTTTCTCGCGCCGCCGACCATGATGGAGGGCCCGTGTCGCGCGCCGAGTTCGCCGCCGGAGACGCCCATGCCGACGAAATGCAGGCCGGTTTCCTCCACGGCGGCCGAGCGGCGGACCGTGTCGTTGAAGTCGGCATTGCCGGCGTCGATCATCACGTCGCCGGGCGACAGCAGTGGCATGACCCGCTGCATCTCATCGTCGACGGGTTTGCCGGCGGTGACCATGAACAGCACCAGTCGCGGGCTCTTCAGGGCGGCGACGAAGTCTTCCAGCGTTTCCGTCGGCAGGATGTTTTTGCCGAGATCGGGATTGTCGTCGCGAAGCGCGAGGGCTTTCGCCGTGGTCCGGTTGTGGACCGCGACCGTAAAGCCCTTTTCGGCGATGTTGAGGGCGAGATTGGCGCCCATCGTGCCGAGCCCCAGAACGCCGATATCGGCCTGGCCGTCGTTCATCCCGTCCTCCTCCGCCTCGTCGGACCAAAACCCTTAAGCGCGGTCGCGCGCTGCTCAACTCTTCAATCGGTAACCGGTACGAAAGATCCAGCCGATGACCGCCAGGCTAACAACGAGAAACGCCAGTGTCATGGTCAGGCTGACGCCGATCGAGACGTCCGACGTGCCGTAGAATGCCCAGCGAAAGCCGCTGATCAGATAGACGACGGGATTGACGAGGCTGACGTCCTGCCAGAACTCCGGCAGCATCTTGATCGAATAGAAACTGCCGCCGAGAAAGGCGAGCGGCGTCACGATCAACAGCGGCACGATCTGCAACTTCTCGAAACCGTCCGCCCAGATACCGATGATGAAGCCGAACAGCGAGAAGGTGATCGCCGTCAGAACCAGAAAGACGATCATCCAGACCGGGTGCTCGATCCTGAGATCGACGAACAGCGCGGCCGTCGCCAGGATGATCAACCCGAGAATCACCGATTTCGTCGCCGCGGCGCCGACATAGCCGAGCACGATCTCGAAGGCGGAAATCGGCGCCGACAGGATCTCGTAGATCGTGCCGACGAATTTCGGGAAGTAGATGCCGAAGGCCGCGTTGGTCAGGCTCTGGGTCAACAGCGACAGCATGATCAGGCCGGGCACGATGAAGGCGCCGTAGGAGATGCCATCGATCTCGGTGATACGCGAGCCAATCGCCGCGCCGAACACGACGAAATAGAGCGAGGTCGAAATCACCGGCGAGATCACGCTCTGCATGACGGTGCGCCAGGTGCGGGCCATCTCGAACACGTAGATCGCGCGCACGGCCTGAAAATTCATGCCCGCTCCTTCACCAGATTCACGAAAATCTCCTCCAGCGTCGACTGCTTGGTCGACAGATCCCGGAACCGTAGGCCCGCGTCGGACAGCTTGGCCATCAACGTCGCGATCCCGGTCCGCTCGGCGTGGGTGTCGTAGGTGTAGGTGAGGCTTTCGCCGTCGGGCGCCAGGCTGAGATTATAGCCAGCCAGCGTCTCCGGCAGACGCTCCAGCGGCTCCTGCAATTGCAGCGTCAGCTCCTTGTGGCCGAGCTTGCGCATCAGTTCGGCTTTTCCCTCGACGAGGATCAGCTCGCCCTTGGAGATAACGCCGACGCGGTCGGCCATCTCCTCGGCTTCCTCGATGTAGTGGGTGGTCAGGATGATAGTGACGCCCGAATCGCGCAAGCGGCGGACGACGTTCCACATGTCGCGCCGCAGCGACACGTCGACGCCAGCGGTCGGCTCGTCGAGGAACAGCAGCTCCGGCTCGTGCGATAGCGCCTTGGCGATCAGAAGGCGTCGCTTCATGCCGCCCGACAGCGTCATGACCTTGGCGTCCTTCTTGTCCCACAGGGACAGATCGCGCAGCACCGACTCGATATGCGCCGGATCGCGCCGTTTGCCGAACAGGCCCCGTGAAAAGGACACCGTGTCCCAGACCGTCTCGAAGGCGTCGGTAGTGAGTTCCTGCGGCACCAGGCCGATCATCGACCGCGCGGCGCGATAATCCTTGCCGATGTCGTGACCGGCGACGCTGATGGCGCCTTCGGACAGGTTGGTGATGCCGCAGATGATCGATATGAGGGTGGTCTTGCCGGCCCCGTTCGGGCCGAGCAGCGCAAAGATCTCACCCTTGTCGATCGTCAGATCGATGTTCTTCAGCGCCTGAAATCCGCCCTCATAGGTCTTCGAGACGTTCCGGACAGACAGGATCGGGGACATGGAAGGCCTTGGGAAACCGGGCTGGCAGGGCGCCTGCGCCGCAAGACGCGGCACCGACGGGCTCGACATCATGTGTCGAGATAGCCCTTTCGTCGAACTTGGCCAGAGGTGAGCAGTGTCGCAGGGCACGCGCAGCCGTCCGCCGGTTCACGTGCTCCGCTACGACGGAGCCCAGTTACGGGACGATCGGCAGACGGTCAGCCCCAAGACTGGACGCGTCACGCGGCGGCGATGCCGCAGGCGGCATGCGGCCGGTCGTGTCCGGCCGAATCCCGACAGGACTTGGCTCAGAAGCCGTAGCCGCGCGGCTGGAAACGACCCTGGTCGACTTCGCGCATGCGACGCTCCAGATCGGCCATCGAGATGGACTGGTCGAGATAGGCGCGAACGCGCTCCTGCTCGGGATTGCGGCGGAATGCGCTGCGGATCTTGTCGGTGATGTTCATGGCATTCTCCTTTCCTGTTCAAGATGATCATTCTTGTGCAATGCAGCAATGGGCTGCCGTGCAACGCTGCCATGTCCTGCAGGCAGAGCGACGGTAAGGAAGAGCGACGGTAAGGATCTGTTAAGGATCAATGCATCGGCCGCAGCGGATGCCTTCGGGCGCTCAGCCAGTCTTCGCAGGCCACAGCCAGACTGCGACCGCCGCCAATCCGGCAAGCCACAGCGCGACGACAACCGCTGCCGCGGCGCGGCTGACGGGGCGGCCCGCCCGCGCCTCGGCCGCGATCCTGAACTCGGCCATCAGCGCTGGTGGCACCAGCCGAATGGTCAGCAAAATGCCGAGCGGCACAATCAGGAGATCGTCGAGATAGCCCAACACCGGAATGAAATCGGGAATGAAATAGATCGGAGATAAGGCATAGGCGGCGACCGAGGCGGCCAGCAGTTTCGCCAGCAGCGGCGTCCTACGATCGCGCGCGGCGATCCACAGCGCAACGACGTCACGCTTCAGGTCGCGCGCCCAAGCCTTCACGCCGGACCAGAGGGGTTTGCTCATGTTCCGCCCCGCAAGACTACTATCAGGAGAGGGACGACCCGCCCGCGCCGCCTTTGTTTCACGTGAATCGTTGCCGCGTCCGCCGCGCTTTATGCGATCGCGGCCTCAGCCTAATCCGCCATAATCTCGACGATCTCGGCATCGCTGGCGCCCGCCTTGACGACGTCGCCGAGCTCTTTTCCCATCAGGCTCTTGGCCAGCGGCGATATATAGGAGAGGAGGCCCTCGGCCGGGTCAGCCTCGTCGATTCCGACGATCTGGAACAGCTGCCTGCGACCATCGTCCCTCTCGATCGCCACGCGGCTTCCGAAGTGAACCGTCGCCACCGAGGCTGGCGGGACGACGATTTCGGCGGTCGCGTGGCGTGCCTGCCAGTAGCGAAGATCGCGGTTGATCGTGGCCATGGCGAGCTTGTCGCCGGCCGCGCGCGCCTCGTCCAATTGCTTTTCCAGCGCCGCGATCTCAGTGTCGATCAGTTTTAGGCCGCGCGTAGTGACCAGGTTCGGGTCCGAGCCCAGTTCACGGTCCGGCAGGACCTCGACCTGATCCTCATTGGGTTCCTTGACGAAGGCGACACTCATCGATCCATATCCTCGCGTTTCCAGAGATATGTAGGACTTATCGCGTGTTTTCCCACCATGACGGACTTGGCGGACAGTCCGACGCCACCCATGGTCGAGCGTCCGGCCCGCGACGACTCAGATATCCAGATTGGCGACCTGCAGGGCGTGTTCCTGGATGAATTCGCGGCGCGGCTCGACCTCGTCGCCCATCAGCCGCGAGAACAGCTGGTCGGCGTCGGTCGCGTCGGGAATCTTGACGACCACCAGGGTCCGCGCCTCGGGGTCCAGCGTCGTCTCCCACAGCTGCTCGGGGTTCATCTCGCCGAGCCCCTTGTAACGCTGTAGCGCCAATCCCTTGCGGCCGACATCGAAGACGGCGGTGAGCAATTCCATCGGCCCGGACAACTCGCGCGCGGTGTCGCGGCGGCGCAGCACCGGCAGGCCTTCGTAGGTATCCGCCAGATGCGAGGCGAGGCGATTGAGCTGCAAGGCGTCACCGGAATGGATCAGCGCCGCGTCGAGCGTCTGCACTTCGGAGACGCCGCGGACCGTGCGCAGGAAACGGTAGCCGCCATCCACTGACTCGCCGGTCCAGCCGCGCTCGGTTTCCTCGGCGACAAGATCCAGCCGCTCGGAAATCCGCTGCGCCATGGCGGGCCCACGCGCGGCATCGTCCGCGACCTCCGGCGTGAGGCCACCGCAGATCGCCGCCTGCTCGACGGCGCTGCGATGATAGCGCGAATGCAGCCCGCCCAATACCTGGCGCACCTGCAAGGCATCGTCGACGACCCCGCGCAGATCCCGGCCGGTCCGCACCTCGCCCGATGCAAGCGTCAGGCCGGCATCGTCGAGGCCACCCTCGATCAGGTAATTCTCGAGCGCCTTCTCGTCCTTCAGATACTGGCTCTGCTTGCCGCGGGTGACCTTATAGAGCGGCGGCTGGGCGATGTAGATATGGCCGCGCTCGATCAGTTCGGGCATCTGCCGGAAGAAGAAGGTCAGAAGCAGGGTACGGATATGGGCGCCGTCGACGTCGGCGTCGGTCATGATGATGATCTTGTGGTAGCGCAGCTTGTCGGCGTTGAACTCGTCCTTGCCGATCGACGTACCCAGCGCGGTGATCAGCGTGCCGATCTGGTCGGAGCCGAGCATCCGGTCGAAGCGTGCCCGCTCGACATTGAGGATCTTGCCGCGCAGCGGCAGGATCGCCTGGTTCTTGCGCGACCGCGCGCCCTTGGCCGAGCCGCCGGCCGAATCACCCTCGACGATGAAGATTTCCGACTTGGCCGGATCGCGCTCCTGGCAGTCGGCGAGTTTGCCGGGCAGCGAGGTAATGTCCAGCGCGCCCTTGCGCCGGGTCAGATCGCGCGCCTTGCGGGCCGCCTCGCGGGCGGTGGCCGCCTCGACGACCTTGCCGATGACGATCCGGGCTTCCTGCGGGTGCTCCTCGAACCAGGTCGACAGGGTCTCGTTGACCAGGCTCTCGACCACCGGACGCACCTCGGAGGAAACCAGCTTGTCCTTGGTCTGGGACGAGAATTTCGGGTCCGGCACTTTTACCGACAGGACGCAGGTCAGGCCCTCGCGGCAATCGTCGCCGGTCAAGGACACCTTTTCCTTCTTCAGGATGCCGGAGCTTTCGGCATAACCGTTCACCTGGCGTGTCAGCGCGCCGCGCAGGCCCGCCATATGGGTGCCGCCGTCGCGCTGCGGAATGTTGTTGGTGAAGCAGAGCACCGTCTCGTTGTAGGAATCGTTCCACCATAGCGCCGCCTCGACGGTGATCCCGTCCTTCTCGCCGATCAGGACGATCGGCTCGGGGATCAGCGGCTTGCGCGCCCGGTCGAGATAACGGGTGAAGGCCTCCAGTCCGCCCTCGTAGAAAAGCTCAGTGCGCTTTTCGTCGGCGTGCCGCTTGTCGGACAACAGAATACGCACGCCGGAATTGAGGAAGGCGAGTTCGCGCAGGCGATGTTCGAGCGTTGCATAGTCGAACGTCGTCACCCCCCGGAAGGTGTCGGTGGACGGCAGGAAGGTGATCGCCGTGCCGGTTTCGTCGCCGGCATCGCCCGTCACTTCCAGCGAGCCGTCGGGCACGCCGTGGGTGAAGGACATCTGATGCACCTTGCCCTTGCGCTTGATCGACATCGACAGCTTGGCCGACAGGGCGTTGACCACCGAGACGCCGACGCCGTGCAGGCCGCCGGACACCTTGTAGGAATTCTGATCGAATTTTCCGCCGGCATGCAGCTGGGTCATGATGACCTCGGCCGCCGAGACGCCCTCGCCGGTATGGATATCGGTGGGAATGCCGCGGCCGTTGTCGGTCACCGTGCAGGAATCATCGGGGTTGAGCGTCACGGTCACGCGCGTCGCGTGGCCGGCCAGCGCCTCGTCGATGGCGTTGTCGACGACCTCGTAGACCATGTGATGCAGGCCCGAGCCGTCGTCGGTGTCGCCGATATACATGCCCGGGCGTTTGCGAACCGCGTCCAGGCCCTTCAGGACCTTGATCGAATCGGCGCCGTATTCAGCCTCCGGGACGGGGTTCGTTTCGTTCGTTGCGGACATGCTGTTCCTTGGGTTCGGGCGGGGCGGAGGGCCGCGACGAATCGCCGTTCGCTCCCGACCTATATAAAGTGTCGGCTGTCGCGATCCAAGCCGGCCGGGAAAGCCCTGTGGGCCACGCTACGCTCGACGTCGATCATCCGCCAACCCATATCCCGTACGACACCATAAAGGACCGCCGGCTTCATGGATACGCAAATGGATAGGCCCGTCCGACCGTTTCGCCCGCCGGCGCCGATTCCGCACGCCGAACCCCTCGGTTTCGCGAGCTTCCTGAAGACGGCGTCTCGCAATCCGATCGAGATCTGGGGAACGCGCGCTTTCAAGGAGCCCTACATCCGCGGCACATGGCTGGGCGTGCCCAACATCGTCGTCAACGATCCGAAGGGCGTGCGCCATTGCCTGGTCGAGAACGCCGCCAATTACGTCATGCAGCCACTGCGCCAGCGCATTCTGCGCCCGCTGCTGCGCGACGGGTTGCTGACGGCGGAGGGCGCGCTGTGGCGGCGCACCCGCAAGGCCATCGCGCCGGTGTTCACGCCAAGGAACATCGCCGGCTTCACCGAGACGATGCAGGCGCGCTCAGAGGTCTTCGCCGAGCGGCTGGCCGGCCGGGTGGGCGAGACGGTCGACGGCAGCCACGAGATGACGCTGCTCACCTTCGATATCCTGCAGGCGACCCTGTTTACCGACGACATCGCCGGCGACGGCGAGACCTTCGCCACATCCACCCAGGCGTTTCTCGGCTCGATGGGCCGGGTCGACCCGCTCGACCTGCTGGGCGCGCCCGCCTTTCTGCCGCGCTTGCGCCGCCTCAGGGGTCGGCGGTCCATGACGTATTTCCGCAGCTTGATCGCGGCGACGATCGAAGGCCGCCGCGCCCAGATCAAGCGTGATCCGGCCGGCGCACCGAACGACCTTCTGTCGCTTCTGATCAAGGCCGACGGCCTGTCGGCGGACGAGATCGAGGACAATATCATCACCTTCATCGGCGCCGGCCACGAAACGACGGCGCGCTCGCTCACCTGGACGCTGTACCTGCTCAGCCAGGCGCCAGCCGAGCGGGCGGCGGTCGAAGCCGAGTTGGACAGCGTGCTGCCGACGCTGTCGCATCCGAGCGAATGGGTCGACCGCCTGGTCCACACACGGGCCGTGTTCGAGGAGGCGCTGCGGCTTTACCCGCCGGCCCCCTCGTTGAACCGGACCGCGCTGGCGCCGGACCGCGTCGGCGACGTCGAGATCCCGGCCGGGGCAACGGTTCTCGTCATGCCGTGGCTGATCCACCGCCACGAAATGCTCTGGGACCGGCCCGACCATTTCATTCCGAGTCGTTTTCTGCCCGGCAACCGCGAGACGATCGACCGCTATCAATACTTGCCCTTCGGCGTCGGACCGCGTGTTTGCATCGGGGCGAGCTTCGCGCTGCAGGAAGGCGTCATCGCGCTCGCCGCGCTGCTCAAACATCTGCGGTTCGACTACGCTGGAAGCAGCCCGCCGGAGGTGGTTCAACGAATTACGGTGCAGCCGCTCGGCGGCCTGCCGCTGCGCGTCGCCAGGCGATAGCAAGGAGGCCGGTCCCGCCGGTTCGCCACTCTCGACCTGTCTGCCACGGTCGCATTCGAACGGTGGCTCTTGCACTTGGACGCGTCAGAGGTCATAATCCTACTTCGGGTATTTGCAGACCCGGAGTCTGGCTGACGTTCCGCCACCGAAAAATCGGCGGTTTGCCTGGTTTTGCTGTGCAATGACCGGAGCGATGAGAACCAAACCTTTCGCCGAAACCGTGTGAAATTCCGAATCTCCGGCCGCAGCGTGTTGCTGTGTCCATACAACCATAGAAGTCTATCGCGTCGCGCGAAACTTCCAGCAGAGCCCAGACAGGGCAGCGACGAAAGGTTTATCCATGAGCCAGACCGGCACCGTCAAGTTCTTCAACGAAGCCAAGGGTTTCGGATTCGTTACGCCGGACGGCGGCGCGAAGGACGTTTTTCTTCACGTCTCCGCGCTTGAGCGCGCAGGCATCTCCTCGCTCAACGAGGGCGACAAGATCAGCTTCGACACCGAGCCCGACACCCGCGGCAAGGGTCCGAAGGCGATCAACGTCCAGCGCGCCTAACACGTTAAGGTACGACCGGCGGGGTCCGCTCCGCCGGTCGCACTGACCGAAACTTTATTTCGGGTCGCTCCGCGTCTCGGTGCCAAGTGATCGAAAGTCGAGATGATGGAGAATTCCCGAAAGGCGCGCGAGCGCGCCGAAGCAGCGCTTTCGGGTCCGCCGGAACGACCGGCCAAGGGTTCCGCGGTCGGCATCATCGCCGCAGAATCGCTGGCGACCCAGGAAAAGACGGCGCGGCTCAAGAAGCTCCGTATGGAGCGGGATGCCGCCGAGGCACCGAAGGTCGTCAAGGCGAAGACTACTAAGGCAAAGGCGAAGACGACTGCGTCGAAGCCACGCGCAAAGAAATCCGCCGGCTGACTGATCGTCGCCGGCCA
The DNA here is from genome assembly GCF_036016755.1 of Aurantimonas sp. A3-2-R12. Taxonomy (NCBI): domain Bacteria; kingdom Pseudomonadati; phylum Pseudomonadota; class Alphaproteobacteria; order Hyphomicrobiales; family Aurantimonadaceae; genus Aurantimonas; species Aurantimonas sp. A3-2-R12. Next base: position 62,762 of record NZ_JAYXIH010000019.1, read on the forward strand.
TGTGGCGGTCCCGCCCTCTCCCATTGCGAGGAGAAGCGGCGCGAGGCCCTTAATAACCGATCAGTGAGGAGTCGTTTTGAAAGTCGACGTCAGAGACAACAATGTCGATCAGGCCCTTCGGGCTCTGAAGAAGAAATTGCAGCGCGAAGGCGTCTTCCGTGAAATGAAGGCGCGCCGCGCCTATGAGAAGCCGTCCGAGCGACGCGCACGTCAAAAGCAGGAGGCCATTCGCCGCTCCCGCAAGCTTGCCCGCAAGCAGGCGCAGCGCGAAGGTCTCGTTCCCGGTCCGAAGCGCAAGCCGCCCCGCGCCGGCGCAGCGCGTCCAGGTGCCGCAGGGTCCGGCGGCGCGAGCACGGGCTATTCCGGTGGCGACGCCCCGCGGCCATACAACACGGCCGGCTGACCAGTCTCTTTTTTGGTTTGTCTATTCGATTGCCCGGTGGCCGCAAGGCTGACCGGGCAATCGCATTTTGAACGGTTGCATCGACGCCGTGGTCCGGCCACGCGTCACTGCCTACTCCTCGTCACCCAGCCCTTCGAACAGCGCCGTCGACAGGTACCGCTCGGCGAAGGACGGGATGATCACGACGATGTTCTTGCCCGCCATCTCATCGCGCCGGCCGACACGGATCGCGGCCGCGAGCGCCGCGCCGGATGAAATTCCCACCGGAACGCCTTCCAGCCGGGCGACCAGACGCGCCAGCTCAAAGGATTCCTCGTTCGAGACCTGGACGACCTCGTCATAGACCTCGCGATCGAGGATTGCCGGCGCGAAACCGGCGCCGATCCCCTGGATCTTGTGCGGACCGGGAGCGCCACCCGACAAAATCGGCGATGCCTCCGGCTCCACGGCGATGACCTTGAGGCCGGGCTTCTTCTGCTTCAGCGCCTGGCCGGCGCCGGTGATCGTGCCGCCGGTGCCGATGCCGGCCACCAGCACGTCGACCTCGCCCTTGGTATCGTTCCAGATTTCCTCGGCGGTGGTGACGCGGTGTATTTCCGGGTTGGCCGGGTTCTCGAATTGCTGGGGCATCACAGCGTCCGGGATCTCGGCGACGAGTTCCTCGGCCTTGGCGATCGCGCCCTTCATCCCCTTGGCGCCCTCGGTCAGCACCAGGTCCGCGCCAAGCAGCCGCAACATCTTGCGCCGTTCGACCGACATCGTCTCGGGCATGGTCAAGATCAACCGATAGCCCTTGGCGGCCGCCGCGAAGGCGAGCGCGATACCGGTGTTACCCGAAGTGGGCTCGACCAATGTCGTCTTGCCCGGCGTGATCCGGCCGTCGGCTTCGAGTTTCTGGATCATCGCGACGCCGATACGGTCCTTGACGCTGGCGATCGGATTGAAGAATTCGAGCTTGGCGAGAAGATGCGCCTTGACGCCCTTTTCCTTCGCCAGCTTGTCCAGGCGGACGATCGGCGTATCGCCGATGGTGTCGACGATGGAATCGTAGATACGCCCCCGCCCCCGCGTCCACGCCCTGCTGTCGTTTGCGGCTTTGTCCATGGCTTGGTTCTCCCTATCGCGTCGTGGCTCAGTCGCAGCCGGCCGCTCCATCAGCTGTAAAGCTTATGGCGAAAAACCACCGGATGTGAGGCCGTGTCATCCAAACCGCGGCCGTCCGATAAAAAAGCATACCCCAAGTGCGCCAAAGCGCCATCGAACCGATGGCACAATACGAGCGAAGCATCGAATTGTCCGGATCCCGCCAACGCGATCTTATGATAATTGCGGGAGAACGGAGGCTCGGTGCAGGTAAATCCGCCGGCCGAGAAACCAGCGAGATCACCGTTGCGCCCTGCCTTTGCCCATATCCGAACTATCTGCGGCGAATTTCTCGTGCTGGTCGCTGCGATGACGCTGATGTCGGGGACGGCGGGGTTCTATCTATTCCGCGGGTTCGGACAACCGGTCATGATGACGGCGGCGCTTTTCGCGTTCGCCGTGCCGCTGGTGACCGCCCTTCCCTATGTCGTTTATCTGGCTGTCCGGTTGAACAGCCTGATGTCGGACAATGCCGGCCTCCAACGCGCCGCCACGACCGACCGGCTGACGGGACTTCTCAACCGGGCCGGCTTCGAGGGCGAAATCCGACGCCACATCGCGACACTTGAGAGAAAGCAGCAGGGCGGCCTGATGCTGCTCGTCGTGGACGCCGACAATTTCAAGCAGATCAACGACCGGCTGGGGCATCCAACCGGCGATCAGGCCTTGAAGGCGATCGCGACCGAGCTGCGTCATTCGATCCGCGTCGGCGACGCCTTGGGCCGGATCGGCGGCGAGGAATTCGCCATCTCGCTGCCCTGCGCCAATATCGGACAAGGCCGGACGGTGGCCGAGCGCCTGCGGCTGGCCATCAACGCGATCAGCGTCGGTGAAGGTGACGACACCATCCGGCTCTCGGTTAGCGTCGGCGGCGCGTTTTCCGCGGCGCCGCAATCCTTCGATGTCATCTATGCAGCCGCGGACAGCAATCTCTACCAGGCCAAGCAGGCTGGCCGGAACCGCAGCACCATCTCGGCGATGGGGAACGCGCATGGCTATCTTCGCGACGCGGGAAAATCGGTCCCCGCCACCCCCTGACAGCCCCGGCCGGTCACCCGGTTCCCGTCGAACCGAAACCACCGTCACCCCGCTCGCTAACCGCAAGACTTTGTCGCTCACCGAACTCTGCCTGGACGACCGGCGCGACGACCATCTGCGCGATCCTGTCGCCGCGCGCGACGGTGAATGCCTCCTCGCCCAGATTGACGAGGATGATCTTCACCTCGCCGCGATAGTCGCTGTCGATGGTGCCGGGCGTATTGAGGACCGTGACGCCGTGCTTGGCGGCCAAGCCGGAGCGCGGCCGCACCTGAACCTCGTAGCCCGCCGGAATCTCGAAGCTCAGGCCGGTCGGCACCAGCGCCCGCGCGCCGGGAGCCAGGGTCAGCGGTTCCTCCAAGGCAGCGCGAATGTCCGCCCCGGCCGCGCCATTTGTCGCGTAGGCGGGAAGCGGCAGATCCGCGCCATGGGGCAGACGGCACATGCCGATCGTTGGCGCGCTCAAGGACGGTCACCCTCTGTCAGGCGGGCGGCGATCCATGCCGCAAGGCGCCGCGCGACTTCTGTCTTGTCGAGCTTGGGCCAGTCCTCGACGCCGTCCCGCGTGACGATATGCACGGTGTTTGCCATGCCCCCCATGACGCCGGTCGCGGCCGACACGTCATTGGCGACGATCGCGTCGGCGCCCTTTCTGTCCAGCTTTGCACGTGCATTCGCCAGGAGATCGTCGGTCTCGGCCGCGAAGCCGACAACGAGGCGCGGCCGCAATTGCGAGTGGCCGATGGTCGCCAGGATGTCCGGATTCTCCGTCAAGGCGAGCGCCGGCGGGCCGCCGTCGCCCTTCTTGATCTTGGCCTCACCCTCCGCGACCGTCCGCCAGTCGGCGACGGCGGCAACGAACACCGCGGCGTCTGCCGGAAGCGCCGCCTCGACGGCTTGCAGCATCTCGCGCGCGGTCTCGACACGGCGCATGGCGACACCGGGCGGATCTGCGATGGCGACGGGGCCGCTGACCAGCGTCACCTCGGCCCCCAATCCGGTAAGCGCTGCGGCGATGGCGTGTCCCTGCCGCCCGGACGAGCGGTTGGCGAGGTAGCGGACCGGGTCGATCGGCTCGTGGGTCGGGCCTGACGTGACCACGATGCGGCGACCCGCGAGCGGCTTGGCCCCACCGTCCAGCACAGCCTCCAGCGCCGCCGCGATCTCCATCGGCTCGGCCATGCGGCCAATTCCGGCCTCGCCCGCCTCGGCCATCTCGCCGGCATTCGGCCCGACGAAGCGGACGCCATCGGCGGCCAGCACCTGATGATTGCGGCGCGTCGCCGGATGCGCCCACATCGCCGGGTTCATCGCCGGCGCCATCAGGATCGGCGCCTTCGCCGCGAGCAGCACGGCGGTGGCGAGATCGTCGGCCAGGCCATTGGCGCAGCGCGCCATCAAATTGGCCGTCGCCGGCGCAACGAGAATCGCATCGGCCTCGCGGGCCAGACGGATATGGCCGACATCGTGCTCGTCCTCGCGGTCGAACAGATCGTCGAACACCTTGGAGGCCGACAGCGCGCCGACCGCGAGCGGCGTCACGAACTCCTTGGCCGCCGCCGTCATCACCGGCGTCACGCGCGCGCCGCGCTCGCGCAGGCGGCGGATGAGGTCCAGCGTCTTGTAGGCCGCGATGCCGCCGCCGATAATCAGAAGGACGCGCTTTCCGTCGAGCCCGCTCATGCCACCAGCGCCGGTTCGATGTCGGTGTGGAAGAAATCGTCGCCCTTGAACAGCAGCGGCGCGTCGAGCGACCGGGCCAGCGCATAGGAGAAGCAATCGCCGAAATTCAGCCGCGCCGGGCTGCCCGACCCGCGGCCGAAGCGGCGATAGGCCTCGATGGCAAGATCGGCCTGGCGGACGTTGAATGGATGTGTTCGCAACACCATATCCTCCATCATCTCATGCAGCCGACGCACACCTTGCGATCCATGCTGGCTGCGGATCACGATCGCTGTCTCGACGAACGTCGCTGCGGAAATCGAAACCTCGTCATCGTTCACGATCAGGCGTGTGATCCGCTCGGCCTCCGGTTCGGCATTTGTGACCGCCACGATCGCCGAACTATCCACGACGATCACTCGACGAAATCCCAAAGTTCGTCGGTGAACGTCTTCTGGTCGAAAGGCCGATCGGGCTTGCGTCCCAGCGACAGGATGCGCCGGACACGCGCCTCCCGCGCCTCCACGCTTTCCCCCTGGCCGGCAGGCCGCCCGTCGACCGAGGCGCCGAGAATCGTGCGCGCCTCTTCCTCCATGGACCGGCCGAGTTCGGCCGCGCGCATGCGCAGCTTCCGTTTCACGTCCGCATCGAGATTGCGAATCGTCAGGCTGGCCATCCTCGCCTCTCGTCTAGCTCTTACCAGCCAATCTAAGTTCCGGATGATTGCAATGCAATCAAAGGGGTAAGCCGGATCATCGGCATCCCGGTTGCGCTCAAAATATCATCGAGATCGCAATCGACAGCAGCGACACGGCGATCACCCATTGGGCGACACGACCACTGATGATGCTGGTTCGCTTCTCCGTGGCGAGGTCCGTGAGCGTATCGTCGTTCAGCCGGATACCGTTTTCGATCAGATCCGGCATCTGCTTGGCGAGGATTTCCAGCCCGACCGCGAGATCGGGCGCGCGGTGCAGCAGCCGCAGCATCGCATCGACACCTGCGCGGGCTTCCCGCAGCTTGGCCGCCGGCCCGAGCTCTTCGAGGATGTAGTCAGACACCACCGGCTCGGCGGCAACCCACATGTTGAACTTCGGGTCGAAGGTGCGTGCGACGCCTTCCACGACGACCATGGTCTTCTGCAACAAGACGAGTTCGGGCCGGGTCTTCATGTCGAACAGCTCGGTGACCTCGAACAAGAGCGCCAAGAGGTGGCCCATCGAAATCGTCTCGGCGGGCTGGCCATAGATCGGCTCGCCGATCGCGCGAAGCGCCTGGGCGAAGCTGGCGACGTTCTGGCTGCGCGGCACGTAGCCGGCCTCGAAATGCAGCTCAGCCACGCGCAGATAGTCGCGGCGAATGAAGCCGTAGAGGATCTCGGCGAGGAAGCGCTTGGATTCCGCGCTGAGCCGGCCGACGATGCCCAGATCGACCGCGATCACCGTGCCGTCCGGGCCGACGAACAGATTGCCCTGATGCATGTCGGCATGAAAGAAGCCGTCGCGCATGGCGTGGCGCAGGAACGATTGCACCACGGTCACGCCGATCTGCTTCAGATCATGCCCGGCCATCGCGATCGCGGCGACATCGCTCATCTTGATGCCGTCGATCCACTCCATGGTGAGGACGTCGCGGCCTGTGCGCTCCCAGTCGATCGTCGGCACCCGAAATCCGAAATCGTTCGCCGTGTTTTCGGCCATCTCCGACGCCGCGGCCGCCTCCAGCCGCAGATCCATCTCGATCCTTGTCGACTGGGCGAGCGTCTCCACCACCGCCACCGGACGCAGCCGGCGCGACGCGCGCACGTAGCGCTCCAAAAAGCGCGCGATGGAGGCGAAGGTCTCCAGTTCATGCAGAAAGCGGACACGGACGCCGGGCCGGACCACCTTGACGGCGACGAAGCGCTCGCTGCCGTCGGCGTCGCGAATACGCGCCTTATAGACCTGGGCGATCGATGCCGCGCCAACGACCTCGCCGAGCTCCAGAAAGAGTTCGTCGACGCGCCGCCCGAGCGTCGTCTCGATCTCGATCACAGCCAGCGCCGTATCGAAAGGCGGGACCTTGTCCTGGAGACTGCCCAGTTCGCGCGCCGCCGCAGCGCCGACAAGGTCCGGCCGGGTCGCCAGGAACTGGCCGAGCTTGACATAGGATGGTCCGAGACGGTTCAGGGCGCGCGACAGATTGTCGGAGCGTTCCCGATTTTCAGCCGAGCCCCGCTCGATCAATCGCGCGAAGCGGTGCAGCAGCGCCGGCCCGGGCGGCAGGCCCTCGGCGGGAAACGAGCCGATGACGCCCTCGCGGGCGAGAACAAAGACCGCGCGGACGAGTGCGATCGTGCCGGAAATGGGATTGGCCAAGAGTCTTTCCGCCCGATCGGTTCAGAGCTTCCAGCCGGAATGGATGGCGGCGATGCCTCCCGACAGGTTGCGATAGGCGACGCGCTCGAAGCCGGCGGCGCGAATGGCCGCAGCAAAATTCGCCTGGTTGGGAAAGCGCCGGATCGACTCGACCAGATACTCGTAGGATTCGCGATCGTTGGCGACGGCCTCGCCGATCCTCGGAATCGCCTTGAACGACCACGCTTCGTAGACCCGGTCGAGAACCGGCATGTCGACCTCGGAAAATTCCAGGCACAGGAACCGGCCGCCGGGCTTGAGCACCCGATACGCCTCGCTCAAGGCCTTGTCGATCCGCGGCACGTTACGAATGCCGAAGGCGATCGTGTAGGCATCGAAGCTCATATCGGGGAGCTTCAGTTCCTCGGCATTGCCTTCGACGAAAACCAGATTGCCGTCGAGCCGCCGCTTCGCTGCCCGTTCGGCACCGACGCCGAGCATCGAGGCGTTGATGTCGAGGACAGTGCCCTCGGCGCGCCGCCGCGATGCCTCGACAATGCGGAAGGCGACATCGCCGGTGCCGCCCGCCACGTCGACGAACCGCCAGCCGGCGCGATGCGGCGGCGCCAGCCAGGCGGCCATGGCGCTCTTCCAGGCGCGATGGAGGCCGGCCGACATCAAGTCGTTCATCAGGTCGTAACGCTCGGCTACGCGGTGGAAGACATCGTTGACGCGCGCCTGCTTCTCCTCCCGGCCCGCCACTGTGGCATAGCCGTAGGAGGTCTCCATCGCTTCGGCTCCGGTGACACGGGTTCGCGACATGGGACGGCCCCTTACATTGCATCGCATCGACCGGATGCGGATATTGGAACGGCGGACCCGCGCCGGTCCTGCGAGAGACAGGGAGCGGCGGAGTTCGACAGGCGCTTCGGTCGGAAGCGCTGCATCAATCAGGGACTTAATCGAAAATGCCGGAATTGCCAGAGGTGGAGACGGTGCGCCGCGGCCTTCTTCCCGTTGTCGAAGGCGCGCGAATCGAGCGGGTGGTGCTCGGGCGGCCCGACCTGCGCTTTCCGTTGCCGGCGCGATTCGCCGAGCGGCTGGGCGGCCGGCGGATCGAAAGTCTCGGGCGACGGGCCAAATATCTCGTCGCCGACCTGGAGGGCGGGCTGGTGCTAGCCATGCATCTCGGCATGTCGGGCTCGTTCCGGATCGAAGTGCCGCAAGGCGACAGCGTTCCCGGCGCGTTCGCGCATCCGCGGTCCGACGTCCGGCGCCACGATCATGTGCGCTTCGATATGATCACACGCGATCTCGCACCGGCCTCGATCATCTATAATGACCCGCGCCGCTTCGGCTACATGACGCTGATCGAGCGCGCCGAACTGGCGGAACACCCGCATTTTCGCGGCCTCGGCATCGAACCGACGGGCAACGGGCTGTCCGGACAGGCGCTCGCTCCGCTCTTTGCGGGCCGCAGCGCGCCGCTGAAGTCCGTGCTGCTCGACCAGCGGATCATCGCCGGCCTCGGCAACATCTATGTCTGCGAGGCGTTGTGGAGGAGCCGCCTGTCGCCGCGGCGGGCTGCCGGAACGCTGGTGAAAAAGGACGGCACCGCCAGCCAGCGGCTGGAAGCCCTCGCCCTCAATATCCGCGAAACGATCGCCGATGCCATCGCGGCGGGCGGTTCATCGCTGCGCGATTATCGCCAAGCGGACGGATCACTCGGCTATTTCCAGCATCGCTTCGCCGCCTACGACCGCGAAGGCGAGCCCTGCCGGCACGAGGCTTGCCGCGGGATCGTCAGCCGCATCGTCCAGTCGGGGCGCTCGACCTTTTTTTGCCCGGCCTGCCAGCGCTGACGACGATGCGAGAAGGCGGACGCAGCACGATGGTGCGGGCAGGTCGCGCGGCTCCAAGCCGGCTGCGCCTGGTTGCTGCCCAGTCCATCCGCCTTGCCGACGACCACATTCGCCGATCCGCCTTCGCGCTGGATATTGACGGCCCCCGACGCATCTGCCTATAAGGGCTCGACTTTCGGCGGCGCTTCATGGCGCGGCCCGTTTTTTCGTGCTGCCGCGTCGCTTGAAGGCGCAAGCCGCACTCCACCCGATCCGACCGACACGGTTACGATAGAGAGAGACGTTCCATGGCCAATACCCCTTCGGCCAAGAAGGCCACGCGGAAGATCGCGCGGCGTACCGCCATCAACACCAATCGCCGCAGCCGCGTGCGCACCTTCCTGCGCAACGTCGAAGAGGCGATCACCGCCGGCGACAAGGACGCGGCTGTCTCGGCATTTCGGATTGCCGAACCGGAACTGATGAGTGCCGTGTCCCACGGTGTGTTTCACAAGAACACGGCGTCGCGGAAGGTCTCCCGCCTTGCCCATCGCGTGAAGACGATCGGCGCCGCCTGATCTGAACGGCGCGTCACACCCGAGTCGATGACCGGGTGACTGGATGATGACAAAGCCCTGGCTTCGGCCGGGGCTTTTTGATTCCCAGGCCGAGACTGGCCATCCGATGACGATGCGAGCGGCCTCAGCGCGGATCACCGGATACCCACCTGCGGTGATAGGGACCTATTCGATGGGGCTGAACGGGCTTGTCCGGCCAGGAGCGGCGCGCAGTTCGATGCGGCGCATCGGGCAAGCGGTGCGACGCCGTCCGGCGAGCCCGTTCAGCCCCACCGAAGGCCGGGCGCTCGCCGCGCCTGGCTTCGTCGCCAAGGTGCGGGAAATGGCCGGTCCTATCACCGCAGGTTGGTATAAGGCCGACGGGGATCGACAGCGGGCACCCGCGCCGCGTCCCAGCTCGGCTCGCCACCCGCCCCTGGCCGTGGGCACCGCGACGATTCGACGGGCACAGCTCGCCCGTCGCCGTTGGCACATGTCCTGTTTTCGCGATTCGCAGCCGCATTCGCGGGCGTTTTGGTCGACTTATCACAGTGCTTTCGCACCCGGCGGACACCGAACCACGCCATCCACAAGACGGGTCCAGAAAAGTGTATCGATTCCAGTCGCTTGCAGAAGGTCAGTGAGCGCTTCTGTATTGGTGGCCCGAGAGCTTTTTGAGTTCCCGGGAGTCAAGCAGGCCCGCCACAATTTTTTCATATTTATTCTTCCCCTCCGAGGCGTCGACACCGGGATCGGGGAAAGCCCCGTGAGCAAAGTGTTTAGCGTGACATCGCCGCACGACCCGCATGGCGAGTCTGCAACAGGCGCCCTACTCGCATAACGATTCAGGCTGGACTCGGCTTGCTCACCGCCGCGCCGTTTCGTAGTTTCCCCCTCGAAGCAAGTGCGGGGAAAGACGAAATGCGGGGACAATCCAGGTTATCCAAAACTTCCTGGAATTTGTGGAAGGTTACGACCCTTAGGGTCGCTCCCGCATAAATTTAGTATCCGGTCTTTTCACGATTTATCCGAGTAAAAACGAGCGTTGGGCGAACCCTGGCGCAGCAAACTTCTGTGCCCATGCGGGACAGAGGCAGGGGACCTTTTTGCATGTCTAATGATTACAGCGGCGATGTTTCACCTGGGGAGTGCTGGTCAACGCTCGCAGAGAAACCCGACGCCCTGCTCGTCGACGTCCGCAGCACCGCCGAGTGGGCCTATGTCGGATTGCCGATGCTGGCTGCGCTCGGAAAGGCGCCACTGCTCGTCGAGTGGCAGAGCTTCCCTTCGATGGCGGTGGACCCGGCCTTCGCGGAGAAGCTCGCCGAGCAGGTCGAAAAGACGGGCGGAACTCCGACCTCGCCGATCTTCTTCCTCTGCCGGTCGGGCGTCCGCTCGATCGCCGGCGCGGTGGCGCTGACCGCCCACGGTTATGAGAATTGTTTCAACGTCCTCGGCGGCTTCGAAGGGCCGCCGGACGCGGAAGGACATCGCGGGCGGAAAGCCGGTTGGAAAGCGGAGGGTTTGCCTTGGGCACAGAATTGAGTCTTCGCCGGCGCGTAACAGCTGTGAGTCCGAATGGGGACGGGACCCACGCGCTGCGCCAATCACCAACCAACAACAATGATTTCGGGGCAGGTATGGACGGCGGCGCGAGGGGCACGGCAGAAATTATGGAGCGGGTGAACGCCCGGCTAAAAGCGCAACTCGGACAGGACATCTTCGCCAGCTGGTTCCAGCGGATGAAACTCGATTCGTCCGGGAAAGGCGTCTGCCGGATTTCGGTGCCCACGGCGTTTCTGCGCAGCTGGATTCAGTCGCATTACCACGACCTGCTGACCGAGATCTTCAGCGCCGAAGTGCCGGGAACGCTGCGCGTCGACATCGCGATCCGCAGCGCCGTTCGCGGTGGCGGCGTCACGATTCGCCAGGCGCGCATCGCGGGCCAGAGCGAGCCGCAGGTGGCGCGGGTTGCGGAACCGGCGCGCAGGGCCGTCGCCGGCTCCCCGGCACCAGCAAAGGCGTTTCCTGGCGGCGACGCTCGAACCCCCGCTCTATCCCAGAGCGCCGAGTTCGGCTCGCCCCTCGACCCGCGCTACGTTTTCGACACCTTCGTGGAAGGCGCCTCCAACCGGGTCGCCCTCGCCGCCGCGCGAGCGATCGCGGAGAACGGGCCGCAGTCGGTCCGCTTCAACCCGCTGTTCATCCACGCTGCCGTCGGCCTCGGCAAGACCCACCTTCTCCAGGCGATCGCCAATGCGGCCTCGCGCCGTGAGGACCGGCCGCGCGTCGTCTATCTGACGGCGGAATATTTCATGTGGCGTTTCGCGACTGCGATCCGCGACAACCGCGCCCTCGATCTCAAGGAGACGCTGCGCGGCATCGACATATTGATCATCGACGACACCCAGTTCCTGCAAGGCAAATCGATCCAGCAAGAGTTCTGTCATCTTCTGAACGCGCTGGTCGATTCGGCGAAACAGGTGATCTGCGCCGCCGACCGCCCGGCGATGGAGCTGGAATCGCTCGACCCGCGCGTCCGCTCGCGGCTGTCGAACGGCGTCACGCTTCAGATCGCCGTGCCGGACTACGAAATGCGCCGCTCGATCATCGGGAGCCGGGCCGCGGCGATGCGAGCCGAGGATCCGAGTTTCGATATGCCCGAACGGGTGATCGACACGATCGCCGAGCGCGTCGCCGGCTCCGGTCGCGATCTCGAAGGGGCGTTCAACCAGATCGCCTTCCGCCACTCCCTCGGCCAGCCGCTCTCGGCGGAACATCTGGACGATCTGCTCAACCAGCTGACCCGGGCCAATATCGAACGGCGGGTTCGCGTCGAGGACATCCTGAAATTCGTCTCGCGCCACTACAATGTGACGCGCACCGACCTTTTGTCGGCGCGCCGCACCCGGACCATCGTGCGGCCACGTCAGATCGCCATGTATCTCGCCAAGACCATGACGCCGCGCTCGCTCCCCGAGATCGGCCGGCGCTTCGGCGGCCGCGACCACACCACGGTGCTGCACGCGGTGCGCAAGATCGAGGGCGAGCGCGCCAATGACGAGAAGCTGTCGGAGGAACTCGATCTGATCCGCCGGATGATCGAGGAATAGGCCCCGTCCAGATCCCGGTCCGTTACCGCACGCGGCGGTCGGCGCGCGATGCAGCGCGCCGCTTGAGCTAGAAAGCCGCCGCTTTTGGCTTTCCATGTGCGGTGCAAATCATTAAGACCATCGAACCCGGAACCGGCGCCGCCTCCCGTGGCGCCTGCCCCGAACAAAACGGCCTTCGTCATGCGTATCATCATCGAACGATCCAACCTCCTGAAGTCGTTGGCCCACGTCCACCGGGTCGTGGAACGCCGCAACACCATCCCGATTCTTTCGAACGTGTTGTTGAAGACCGAGGACGGCGCGCTTCGCCTGAAGGCCACCGATCTCGACCTGGAGATCACGGAAAGCGTCGCGGCCACCGGCGAGCAGGAGGGCGCAACGACGGTCCCGGCGCATCTGCTCTACGACATCGTGCGCAAGCTGCCGGACGGTGCCGAGGTCAAGCTGTCGACCAATGCCGACGGCAATCAGATGACGGTCTCGTCGGGCCGTTCGAATTTCCGTCTCCAGTGCCTGCCCGAATCGGACTTTCCCGATATCACCGCCGGAACTCTGAGCCACGCCTTCACGATCAAGGCGGCGGAATTCGCGCGGCTGATCGACCGGACGCATTTCGCCATCTCCACAGAGGAGACGCGCTACTATCTCAACGGCATCTTCCTCCACACGATCGAAGCGGACGGCGACCTCAAGCTGCGGGCGGTTGCCACCGACGGCCATCGCCTGGCGCGCGCCGAGATGGCGGCGCCGGCCGGGTCGGAGGGCATGCCCGGAATCATCATACCGCGCAAGACCGTGGGGGAGCTGCAAAAGTTGCTCGGCGACGGCGAGGACGACGCGGCGATCGAGGTCGAACTGTCCGACGCCAAGATCCGCGTCACCATCGGCCCGGTCGTCCTGACCTCGAAGCTGATCGACGGCACGTTTCCCGACTATCAGCGCGTCATCCCGCAGAACAACGACAAGGCGCTCACCCTCGACCGGCAGAGCTTTTCGGCCGCCGTCGACCGCGTGTCGACGATTTCGTCCGAGCGCGGACGCGCGGTCAAGCTCGCGGTCAGCGATTCCCAGCTGACCCTCACCGTCAACTCGCCCGATTCGGGCACGGCGACCGAGGAACTGGCGGTCGGCTACGATTCAGATGACATCGAGATCGGTTTCAACGCGCGTTATCTTCTCGACATCACCGCCCAGCTCACCGGCGACGAAGCCGTCTTCATGCTTGCCGATGCCGGTTCCCCCACGCTCATCAAGGACGGCGGCGACGACGCCACACTTTACGTCCTGATGCCGATGCGGGTCTGACTGCCGCCACGGTCTTGACCGGGAAACCCCAAACCGGCGACGCGGCCGGGACACAATCCGGCTTACCGGTTGTCCGACTGAGCGAATTGCGGCTTGCCGATTTTCGCAATTACGAGACCCTGCGCCTGACCTTCGACCGGGGCTTCGTCGCCTTCGTCGGCGATAACGGCGCTGGCAAGACCAATCTCATCGAGGCGGTGTCGCTGCTGACACCGGGACGCGGCCTGCGCCGAGCGACCTATCAGGACATCGCGCGCAAGGGCGCCAGCGGCGGGTTTTCCATTCGCGCCGGGCTGGTTTCGCTCCACGGTGAGGCAGACGTCATCACCAAGGTCCAACCCGATCCGGCCGGTCCGGCGGCGCGGACGGTGCGGATCGACGAGACCGCGGCCAAAAGCGCTGACGAATTGCTCGACCTGTTGCGCATTCTCTGGCTGACACCGGCAATGGACGGGCTGTTTACCGGCCCGACGGGCGACCGCCGCCGCTTCCTCGACCGCATGGTGCTGGCGGTCGATCCGACCCACGGCCGCCGGGCGGTGGACTACGAGCGCGCCATGCGCTCGCGCAACCGGCTGCTTTCGGACAACCGCATGGATGATTCCTGGCTGAGCGGAATCGAGGCACAGATGGCCGAGCTCGGCGTCGCAATGGCGCTGGCGCGGGCCGAACTCGTCGGAATGCTGACCGGGATGATCGACCAGTCCGGCGCCGACAATCCCTTCCCCAGGGCAGGCCTCGATCTGGCGTCCGGCTATGGCGATAGCGATCTGTCCCGCCCCTCGGCCGATATCGAGGACGAGGCGCGCACGCGGCTGCGCGCCGGTCGCCATGCCGACCGGGCCGCCGGCCGTACGCTGCTGGGCGCCCACCGAGCGGACCTTTCGGTCGTCCACCTGGCCAAGGCGATGCCGGCGGCGCTGTCCTCGACCGGCGAGCAGAAGGCGCTGCTCATCGGCCTGGTGCTGGCCCATGCCCGGCTGGTCGCCGCCGTTTCGTCGCTGCCGCCGATCCTGCTACTCGACGAAATCGCCGCCCATCTCGATCCCGGTCGCCGCGCGGCGCTGTTCGATCTGATCGCCGAGCTCGGCGTGCAGGCCTTCATGACCGGCACCGATGCGAGCCTGTTTGACGCCCTCGGCGACAGAGCCCAGATGCTGGAGGTGGCGGCGGGCACGGTCCGCCCAGCCCCCGCGAGCGGTGCGACAAGTGCGGAATCGGAGCAAGGACGNCGCCCTCGGCGACAGAGCCCAGATGCTGGAGGTGGCGGCGGGCACGGTCCGCCCAGCCCCCGCGAGCGGTGCGACAAGTGCGGAATCGGAGCAAGGACGATGAGCGACAAGCCTCTCGACGCCCAGGAACTTGAACGCTATGCCCGCCACATCGTGCTGCCGGAAATCGGTGGGCCGGGCCAGCAGAAACTGAAACGGGCGCGGATCCTCGTCGTCGGCGCCGGCGGCATTGGCTCACCGGTCGTCTTCTATCTCGCGGCGGCCGGGATCGGCACGATCGGCATCGCCGACGACGACACGGTGTCGCTATCGAACCTGCAGCGTCAGGTGCTGCACCGGACCGCCGATGTCGGCCGGTCGAAGCTCGACAGCGCCACGGACGCGGTCGCGGAACTCAACCCGCATGTCACGGTCGTGGCCCATCCTCTGCGCCTCGACGCCGACAACGGCCGCGACATCGTCGCCGGCTACGACCTCGTCATCGACGGCTCGGACAATTTCGCCACCCGCTACGCCATGGCCGATGTGTGTGCGGCCGCGCGCCGGCCGCTGGTCACCGCCGCGGTCAACCGATTCTCGGGCTCGCTGACCGTGCTGAAGCCGTACGAGGCCAACACGGACGGGCAGCCGAATCCGGGCTATCGCGATCTCTTCCCCGAAGCGCCGCCGGCCGGGCTGGTGCCGTCCTGCGCCGAGGCCGGTATTCTCGGCGTCACCCCGGGCGTCCTCGGCACGCTCGCCGCCAGCGAGGCGATCAAGCTCGTCTGCGGGGTCGGCGAGCCGCTGGTCGGGCGGTTCCTCATGATCGATCTTCTGACCATGCGCATCGAGGAAATCCGCTACCGCCGGCGACACGGGCCTTCCGTGTCGCCGTAAGGAAACCTATCGGAATCGGACTCGGCGTCCTTGCGGATGCCGAGCCTTGGGTCGCCGTCCCTTGCCTCAGCGCAGGTGGTGGACTTCCTGCAGCCCGTAGACGGGCGTCTCGAGTCCCTCCATTCGCGCCTTCAACTGCAGCGACAGATAGAGTGAATAGTGCCGCGACTGGTGCAGATTGCCGCCGTGGAACCAAAGATTGTCTTGCTGCGTCGGCTTCCAGATGTTGCGCTGTTCGCCCTCCCAGGGTCCCGGATCCTTCGGCGTGTCGGAGCCAAGGCCCCAAACCTTACCAACCTTGTCCGCCACTTCCTGGCTGATCAGATCGGCGGCCCAACCGTTCATCGAGCCGTAACCGGTGGCATAGACGATCAGATCGGCCGGCAATTCCGTCCCATCCTTGAACGCCACACCGGTTTCGGTGATCTCCTCGATCTCGACGCCGCTCTTCAGCTTGATCTTGCCGTCGATGATCAACTGGCTCGCGCCGACATCAATGTAATAGCCCGAGCCGCGGCGCAGATATTTCATGAACAGGCCGGAATCGTCGCTCCCGTAGTCGAGCATGAAGCCCGCCTTCTCCAGGTCGCGATAAAAGTCCGCGTCGACCTCGCGGATCTTGTCGTAGACTGGAATCTGGAACTCGTGGAGAATCCGGTAGGGCAGCGACGCGAAGATCATGTCGGCCTTGTTGGTGGTGACGCCGCTCTCGACCGCCCGCTCGGAGTACAAATCGCCGAGGCCGTACTCCATCAGCGAGTCCGACCGCACGATGTGGGTAGTCGAGCGCTGCACCATGGTGACGTCGGCGCCGGCCTCATAGAGCGCGGCACAGATGTCGTGGGCGGAATTGTTCGAGCCGATGACGACGGCCTTCTTGCCCTTGTAGGCGTCGGGACCGGGATGCTTGGAAGAATGGTGCTGCTCGCCCTTGAAGCGGTCCATGCCCTTGAAGTCCGGGACGTTGGCCTTGCCCGACATGCCGGTCGCCAGCACCAGCTGCTTCGGGCGAAGCGTCACCTCTTCGCCATCGCGATCGACGACGACGGTCCACTCGCCGGTCGCTTCGTCGCAGGAAGCGCTCTTGCAGGTCGTCTTCGACCAGTAATTGAGCTCCATGATCTTGGTGTACATTTCCAGCCAGTCGCCGATCTTGTCCTTCGGCGCGAAGACCGGCCAGTTCTTCGGAAACTCCAGATAGGGCAGATGATCGTACCAGACCGGGTCGTGCAGGCAGAGCGACTTGTAGCGCTTGCGCCAGGAATCGCCCGGCCGATCGTTCCGCTCGACGACGATCGTCGGCACGCCGAGCTGGCGCAGCCGCGCGCCCAGCACGATGCCGCCCTGGCCGCCGCCGACGATCACTACATAGGGCTGCGTCTTGTAGCCGAGCTCGGCCGCTTCCTGCTCCTGCTTCTCGAGCCAGGATTTCCGGTTCATCGACGAGCCGTGCTCGGCGCCCATCGGCCGGCGATGGTGCATCGGCTCCTCGAATCCCTTCAGCTCGGTCATCGCGGTCAGCAGGGTCCAGGCCTTGCCGTCCTTCAACCGCAACAGGCCGTTGCCGCGCGCGACGCCGGTCTCGAAGGCGATCCAGGCCGTGGTCACGCCGCCATCCTCGGTCGGCTCCTCGGCGATCTGAAAGTTGTTCGGCTTCACCGCATCCAGTTGCGACGACAGCATGTCACGCACGCCGCCAGGCCCCTCGACGGTCTTGATGTTCCAGGTGAAGGTCACGAGATCGCGCCAGAAGCTCGTCGTCGCGAACAGATCCGCCGCCGCGTCGACATCGCCCGTCGACAATGCGCCTTCGAACGCGCTCAACCATCTTTCGACGGATTTTCGGGCTTCGCTCTTTCCGGCCGCCGGCCGTTCCAGCGTTTCGCTCATTGTTCCGCTCCCTGTTCCACCCGTGCCCTCTTCAAGAGTTCATCGCCGGGAGCGCGCTGTCCATCCGTTTTTGAAAAATGCCGCCGGGCCGTCCGCGCGGGGACGGACGTCACCGATCGGCAAGACTACTTCTCGCAGAGCTTGCGGCGGCCGCGATAGGGCTGGAACGTGCAATCGGAAGTCCGGAAGGACCGATAGGCCCGTGAACAGGCCCGGACGTTGCACTGCGGCGCCCCGGCGCTCTCGCCGGCGATCATGTCGGCGATGCTGGCCGGACGCGAAGGCGTCTCCGCCGCCGGTTCCGTCGGCGCAGTATCAGCAGAGGCGGTCGCTGGCGCGGCCACCGGTTGCATCGCTCCGCCCGCCCGCTCCATGAAGCTCTTCCAGATCGTCGCCGGCAATTGTCCGCCGGTCACGCCGTCCATCGGCGTGCCGTCGTCGTTGCCGACCCAGATGCCGACGGTCAGCGCCTCGTTGAAGCCGACGAACCAGGCGTCACGCGATTCCTGGCTGGTCCCGGTCTTGCCGGCGGCGAAGCCGTCGAGCGCCGCCGCCTTGCCGGTTCCCTTGTCGACAACGAGCTTGAGCAAGCCAACAAGCGGATCCTGCAAGGGTCCCAGTTCACGCTCCGGGCGCTTCGATGGGCCGATGCGAAAGCTCTGGCCGGCGCCGTCGACGGCGAAGGAGGCAATCCCCCAGGGCTCGATCGGCGTGATCCCGGCGCGCACCGAGGCATAGGCCCCCGTGAGATCGAGAAGCGTGACCTCGGACGCGCCGAGGGCAAGGCTCGGCGTTTCGGTGAGGTCCGCGTCGATGCCGAGATCACGAGCGGCGGCCGCGACCTTGTCGATGCCGACATCCATCGCGAGGCGCACCGTCGCCGCGTTCAGGGATCGGGCGAACGCCTCGGCCAGCGTGACCCTGCCGCGATATTTGCCGCTATAGTTCTCCGGCTTCCAGCCATCGATCTCGATCGGCGCATCCTCGATACGGTCATTCGGCGAGAGGCCGGCGCGCAGCGCGGCGTAATAGACGAACAGCTTGAAGGTCGAGCCTGGCTGACGCTTGGCGGCGACCGCGCGGTTGAATTTGGAAGCGGTATAATCGCCACCGCCGACCATGGCGACCACCGCTCCGTCGGGCCGCAGCGCGACGAGCGCTGCCTGGCCGACGCCCTTTTCGGCACCCCGCGCGGCGAGGGCCTCGGACACGACTTGCTCCGCGGCGGCCTGAAGCTCCGGGACCAG
Source organism: Aurantimonas sp. A3-2-R12 (assembly GCF_036016755.1). NCBI lineage: Bacteria > Pseudomonadati > Pseudomonadota > Alphaproteobacteria > Hyphomicrobiales > Aurantimonadaceae > Aurantimonas > Aurantimonas sp. A3-2-R12. Next base: position 81,405 of record NZ_JAYXIH010000019.1, read on the forward strand.
CGTGGTCTTGACCTCGATGCTGCCGCGAAACGGGCCGGCGATCTCACGAGCATCGGAGATCACCCAGTCGGCGAACCAGGAGCCGCCGCCCATGTCCGGCCGACTCGGGCTGAGCTGTGTCGAACCCAGTTTGGCCGCCGCGATTTCCGACGGCTCCAGATATCCGGCATCGCCCATCGCATTCAATACGACGCCAGCACGCTCCTTCGCTCCCTCCAGATTTTCCAATGGGTTGAGCTGCGACGGCGCCTTGATCAGGCCGGCCAGCATGGCGCTTTCGGCCAGTGTCAGTTCGCCCACCGACTTGTCGAAATAGACACGCGCGGCGGCCGGCATCCCGGTCGCGCCGGCGCCCAGATAGACATTGTTGAGATAGCGCGCGAGGATCTCGTCCTTGGACAGGCGCGTCTCGATCCAGAACGCCAGGAAGGCTTCCTGGATCTTGCGCTTCAGTGTGCGATCCCGCTCCAGATAACTGATCTTGAGGAATTGCTGGGTGATCGTGCTGCCGCCCTGCACCACCTCGCCAGCGAAGAGATTGCGGGTCAAAGCCCGCGCGACACCACGAAAATCAAGCCCCCAATGCCGGTAGAAGCGGCGATCCTCAATGCTGAGGACGGCCTCTACGAGATGATCGGAAAACTCGTCCAGCGGGGCGTAGCTGCCCTGATAGGGGCCCTGCTGCACCAGGGCTTGACCATCGGCCGCCTGCAGAACCACCACCGGCTCGCCAGTTCCCTCGGCGATTTCGGAGAACGGGACGTCGTAGAGCGCCCAGGCGGCGACCGCCGATACGACCAGGAATCCGGCGACCAAGAGGGCGCCCAACACGGGCACGACACGACGGGCGCTCCAAGGCCGGGCCGGCCGTTGACGCCAGTTCGCGCGGAACGTCTTCGCCCGCGCGCCGGTCGCGGCGGCCAGTCCACGCCAGTCCGTGTCTCGGAGCGATTGCGAGGTCCTGGCGCTGAACCGGGTCAGGCCCTGGCCTGTCTCACGTCCCAGCACGGCGGCCTTGGCGGCGAGCCACCGTCCGAGCCGGGCAAGGTCGGCCATCAGCGCCCTGCGAAAGACGGCAAAGGCCTCACCGGTCTGACCGGCCGGAACCGGCGCATTGTGATCGCTTTCGCTCGAACCGCTCTCCCCAGGGACCGGAGAGGAACCATGATCATCGTTCGCGTCCGGCATCAAATCTCACTCGTTTTACAGCCAACGCGGCATATGGCGTCCTTCACCGCCCGGCATAGTGACGGTTACGGGCACAAACCAGAGAATTTTACCGAGGCGACGTCGCCCGCGCGGCCGGTCCCGCCCAGCGGCAGCTCAAAAATCGCCGGGCAGGATGCGATCGGGAGGGCGATGGCCGTCCATCAGCGTGTGGATGTTGATGATGACCTTCTCGCCCATTTCGATCCGGCCCTCGATCGTCGCCGAACCCATGTGCGGCAGGAGGACGACGCGGTTCTCCTCAGCGAGCCGCACCAGCTTGCGATCGATCGCGGGTTCTTCCTCGAACACGTCGAGGCCGGCCCCGGCGATGCGATCCTCCTGCAGCAGCTTCACCAGCGCCCGTTCGTCGATGATCTCGCCGCGGGCGGTGTTGACGATGAACGCGTGCGGCTGGATCAGCGCCAGGCGCCGCGCCGACAGGAGATGGTAGGTCGCCGGCGTATAGGGGCAGTTCACCGAGAGGATATCCATGCGGGCGAGCATCTGGTCGAGGCTCTCCCAATAGGTCGCGCCGAGTTCGGCCTCGGTCTTGGGGTCAACCCGCCGCCGGTTGTGATAATGGATTTCGAGACCGAACGCCTTGGCGCGACGCGCCACGGCGGTGCCGATGCGGCCCATTCCCAAGATGCCGAGCTTCTTGCCCCAGATCCGCCGTCCGACCATCCAGGTCGGTGACCAGCCGGGCCAACGTTCGCTGCCGAGGAGGCGCGTGCCGCCCTCGACCAGCCGGCGCGGCACCGCGAGAATCAGCGCCATCGTCATGTCCGCGGTGTCCTCGCTGAGGACGTTCGGCGTGTTGGTGACGAAGAGATTGCGCGCCAGCGCCGCCTCGACGTCGATATTGTCGACGCCGTTGCCGTAGTTGGCGATCAGCTTGAGGCGCGGGCCGGCCTGTTCGATCACCGCGCGGTCGATCCGGTCGGTGACGGTCGGGACCAGCACGTCGGCCTCGCGGACGGCGGCGACCAGCGCATGCTGCTCCATCGGCCGATCGGTTTCGTTCAGCCGCGTGTCGAAGAGTTCGCGCATGCGCACCTCGATCGGCGCCGGCAGCTTGCGCGTGATGATCACCAGCGGCTTCTCGCGCTTCGTCATCGGTCGCAATCCTTTGCACTCAAGACGTTGTTAACCGAAACGGACGATCATTCGATCCGAGAGCCGAGGCCTCTCTCCTAGCAAGGCGGGGATGTGAAAACAAAGGGTTTCCCTCCGCCGGCAGAACAGCCTCGGCATCAGTTCGCGCATCGGCCGTCGGCCGTCCGAGCACCGCATCGTATTGTCCGGAGTTTCTCAATGCCGCTCGCAGCACCCATCCGTCGCTCGCTCCTATCTTTTATCGGCGCCGCCATGCTGGTGACCGGCGCGATCCCGTTTACGGCCGCGCAGGCGGTCGAGACCGGGCCCGTCTCGAAGCTGCCGCTGCCGCGCTACGTCAGTCTGAAGGCAAGTCGGGTGAATCTTCGCATCGGACCCGGCCGCGACTATCCGGTGAGCTGGCTCTATCTCAAAGTCGGCCTGCCGGTCGAAGTCATCCAGGAATACGACCTGTGGCGACGGATTCGCGATTCGGAAGGCACCGAGGGCTGGGTCTACTACTCGCTGCTGTCCGGTCATCGCACCTCCATCGCCGCGCCGTGGCTGAAGGGCAAGGCAACGCTGATCGACATCCACATGAGCCCGGCGACCGACGCGCCGCTGGTGGCGCGAATCGAGCCGGGCGTGGTCTCGGCCGTGTCGGAGTGCACGGCCGGTTGGTGCTCGGTCGAGGTCGCCGAGCGTAGCGGCTACGTGCGTCAGCAGGAAATCTGGGGGGTCTATCCGGACGAAACGTTCGAATAGGCGTGCGGTGCGGCCAACGCGCCGAAGCCCGGTATCACTGTTGCGGTACCGGGTCTGGCCGCCGCATCAGATCGGGCCGCGGGCGAGACATCTCGCTGCCGCGACACGAAACGGCAAACGGCCGCAGGTTCGGGAGTTCTATTCGGCGGCGATAGCGTCGGCCCGTTTGCGGCGGAGCCGGACGACCACATCGACATTGACGATTTCCATGCCTTCGGGCGCTTCGGGCAACTGCTCGAGTCGCAGGCCGCCATCGGGAATGTCGATCATCACGTTCTCGTCCTCGACGAAGAAGTGATGGTGGTCGGAGGTATTGGTGTCGAAATAGGTGCGCTGGCCTTCGGCCGAGAGCGGCCGCACCAGACCTGCGTCGGTGAACTGGTGAAGCGTGTTGTAGACGGTTGCGAGCGAAACGGGTTCGCCCGCCCCATGCGCCTCTTCGTGCAGCTCCTCGGCGGACAAATGCCGGTCACCGGAGCCGAACATCAGATTGCAGAGGGCGACGCGTTGCCGGGTCGGACGCAGCCCGACCGAGCGCAGACGCTCGAACACACAGAAGCTTTGGGTGCGCGGCCGGTTTTCCATCGCTGAATGCCACCAATTTTGTATCTTGTTCAAGCTCGGGAACGCGGCGTCTGCCACGCTCTTTCGGCTTATATACGTGATGTCGGGCGCCGCGACAAATGCCGCTCGGCATCTGATCCTGGGCAATCAGTACGGAATGCGAGCGGAAAGCCGGATACCATTTTTGGTCCCATGCTAGCCGCATGTCCGCCGCAGGTTGTCCAGCGCCTTGCCGGACCCGGTGAGCGGAATGGTGTAGCGGCCGGCCGGGCCGGAGATTTCCGCGCTGCGCCCCTTGCGCAACGCCGCGATCAATTCGGCGAGACCGGCGGGCGAGCCGCGACTGACCAGGACGGACGTTCCTTGCGCTTCGCCCTCGCGAGCGGTCGCCTCATACAGAAAGGCCGTTCCGTCGACGCTCACTCCGACCGTATAGCGGTCGCCATCCTGCAACCCGCCGGGAAACCCGGAAAAGATCATCGCGACCTTGCCATCGGGACCGCAGCGGAAGGACAGACCGGTATAGTCGCCCGCAACGGCGAAGCCCGCGGCTCCGTCCGACCCCGTCCAGCTCTGCGCCCTGGCCGGCAAGGCCGCGACCGCGGCGGCAACGATGACGGTACAGGCCAGAATGGCGAGGCCAGCCGTTTCGCGTCCTTTCACGGGCTTGTCTCCTTGGCGGCGGCATGAAATGCGACGTCGATACCCGACGCCTCTATCGAAGTTTGCCCGAGCGAGCATACATAGCGGCGACAATGAAGCGCGGCCGCGCCGGTCAGGTGCCGGTCGCTGATACGGGCGGTTTCCAGCCGCGCGGCATGCGTGCTAAGGGCGCATCCGAACCGGACGTCACACAGCCGGGAACTTGAGGGCGGATAGAACGGACCATGGCAACAGCAAAGACCTCCTTCGACTACGACGACATCATCGCCTGCGCCAACGGCCAGTTGTTCGGCGAAGGCAACGCGCAATTGCCGCTGCCGCCGATGTTGATGGTCCACCGGATCACGGACGTTTCGGAAACCGGCGGTGAGCACGGCAAGGGCTATATCCGCGCTGAGTTCGATGTCACCCCCGACCTGTGGTTCTTTCCCTGCCATTTCGTGGGCAATCCGGTCATGCCCGGCTGCCTCGGTCTCGACGGCATGTGGCAATTGACCGGCTTCTATCTGGGGTGGCTGGGAGAAAAGGGCCGTGGCATGGCCCTGTCGACTGGCGAGGTAAAGTTCAAGGGCATGGTCACGCCTGAGACGAAACTCCTCGAATACGGCATCGATTTCAAGCGGGTGATGCGCGGACGCTTGGTTCTCGGCATCGCGGATGGCTGGCTCAAGGCCGATGGCGAGACCATCTACCGTGCGAGCGACCTGCGGGTCGGCCTGGCACAAGACAAGGCGGACTGAAACGGGGACCCGGCGGTGATGGCAGTCGATCGCACTGTGGCAGGCGGAGTTCTGGCGCCAGCGGGACAAGCCGCCATCTCCCTCCATTCAAAAGGGCAAAAGACATGAGACGCGTCGTTGTAACAGGCATGGGGATCGTGTCCTCCATCGGGAACGATGCCGGCGAGGTTCTGACCTCCTTGCGAGAGGGACGCTCGGGCATCAGCCACGCGCCGGAATACAAGGAGCTCGGTTTTCGCTCCCATGTTCACGGCAAGCCGACGCTCGATCCGACGACGCTGCTCGACCGGCGGGCGATGCGGTTTCACGGCGGCGGTACCGCCTGGAACCACGTCGCCATGGATCAGGCGATCAAGGATGCCGGCCTTGAAGAGAGCGACATCTCCAATGAGCGCACCGGCATCATCATGGGCTCGGGCGGCTCGTCGACCCAGTCGATCGTCCAGGCCGCGGATGTGACCCGCGAGAAGGGACCCAAGCGCGTTGGCCCGACCGTGGTGCCGAAGGCGATGTCGTCGACGGCCTCGGCAACGCTGGCCACCTGGTTCAAGATCAAGGGCGTCAATTACTCGATTTCCTCGGCCTGCTCGACCTCGAGCCATTGCATCGGAAACGCCTGCGAGGCGATCCAGATGGGCAAGCAGGACGTCATGTTCGCCGGCGGCTGCGAGGATCTCCACTGGACGCTGTCGGTGCTGTTCGACGCCATGGGCGCGCTCTCCTCCGACTTCAACGACCGACCTGAGATGGCGTCGCGCGCCTACGACAAGGCGCGTGACGGGTTCGTCATCGCAGGCGGGGCCGGCGTCCTCGTATTGGAGGAGTACGAACGGGCCAAGGCGCGCGGGGCGAACATCATCGCCGAGATCGTCGGCTACGGCGCGACGTCGGACGGCGCCGACATGGTCGCGCCCTCCGGCGAGGGCGCCGTGCGCTGCATGCGCCAGGCGATCGCCCATCTCGACGGCCCGATCGACTACATCAACCCACACGCGACCTCGACGCCGGTCGGCGACCGCATGGAGATCCAGGCAATCCGCGAGGTGTTCGGCGACACCATCCCGCCGATCTCCGGGACCAAATCGCTCACTGGCCATTCGCAAGGCGCCACCGGCGTCCACGAGGCGATCTATTCGCTGCTGATGATGCGGCATGGCTTCATCGCCAAGAGCGCACATATCGATGAGATCGACCCGGAATTCGCCGATATTCCGATCGTGCGGGAACGCATGGACGGGGTGACGCTTGACCGGGTGCTGTCGAATTCGTTCGGCTTCGGGGGCACCAATGCTTGCCTCGCCTTCCAACGCGTGACGGACTGAGGATTGAAGAGCACTATGGGCGACCTCATGGCAGGAAAGCGCGGGCTCATCATGGGCGTCGCCAATCGCAACTCCATCGCTTGGGGGGCCGCCAAGGCGCTGTCGGCGCAAGGGGCCGAGATCGCTCTCACCTATCAGGGCGAGGCGTTCGGGCGGAGGGTGAAGCCGCTGGCCGAAGAGATCGGCTGCAAGCTGGTCATTCCCTGCGACGTCGAGGATACGGCATCCCTCGACGCGGTCTTCGACACGCTGAATTCGGAATGGGGCTCGATCGACTTCGTCCTCCATGCCATCGCATTTTCCGACAAGAGCGAGCTCAAGGGCCTTTACGCCGACACCACGCGGGAGAATTTCACCCGCACCATGGTGATCTCCTGCTTCTCGTTCACGGAAGTCGCCAAGCGCGCCGCCGCCATCATGCACAATGGCGGCGCGATGGTGACGATGACCTATGGCGGCGCCGAACGGGTCATGCCGAACTACAACGTCATGGGGGTCGCCAAGGCGGCGCTCGAGGCATCGGTGCGCTATCTGGCGGCGGATTTCGGTCCCCGCAACATCCGCATCAACGCTGTCTCGGCCGGGCCGGTCCGCACATTGGCCGGCGCCGGCGTTTCCGACGCAAGACTGATGTTCAACTTCCAGCGGCGCAACGCGCCAATGCGGCGCAACACCTCGATAGACGAGGTCGGCGGCTCGGTTCTCTATTTGATGTCGGAACTCTCCAACGGCGTCACCGGCGAGATCCACTATGTGGATTCCGGCTACAACATCATGTCGATGCCTTCGCTCGAGGAACTCAAGGAGCAGGAACATCGCAAGGCCGTCATCGAGGGCGATGACGAAGTCGCCGAAGGCGGCAGTTAGAGCGTCAGGCGATTAATCTGCAACATAGCCAGCGGCCTTGAGGTAGTTCCAACATTCTTCGGGCTCGAACAGGTCGCAGATGTTGCCGACTGCACGCCAGAGAT